>CAZTTI010000620.1:0-4053 GCA_964615925.1 uncultured Solibacteraceae bacterium | reverse complement strand
GGTACGCACACCTCTCCCGGTTCGACGTCAACGCCGGCGATCGCTTGGCGAAAGGCGAGTTGCTCGGCTTCGTGGGGAGCACGGGCCGGAGCACGGGGCCACACCTCCACTATGAGGTGCGCGTGAACGAACGCGCCGTGAACCCGCGCAACTACCTGCCGGCCGCCCGGCCGACAGCGGATTGATCCGCGATCCGTTTGCGGATCGCGCACTGTCTCGCCGATCATGTTCAACCTTGAAGAAGCCGACACGTAGCGCAGGTCCATCCGCCGACAAGATGTCGGCGGATGCGGCGCCCGACGACGCGGGCGGAGTCGCGGTTGTTCAGCGCAGGATGCGCGTTTTGAACAGCCGACGTTCCGATGTCCCGCTCAACAGTCGTTGGCTCAATCGATGCGAAAGGCCTTCATATCGGTCCGATCTGATCTTATTCCTCCACTCCGCCGGCTACCGCCGGCTCCGTGCAACCGCAGCGAGGAACGCTGCGGTTCGTATCGGGACGCGGTTTCAGATTGGACCATTCCTCCCGCCCTATCTCCCTCCCGTCCAGTTGGACTATAGTTAAGAATGCTCGACAGCATCGTGAAGAAGTTCGTGGGATCCCGCAATGACCGCGAACTGAAGAAGATCCAACCCTTCGTCGCCGAAATCAACGCCCGCGAATCCGCCGTCGCCGCCCTCGACGACGATGGACTTCGCGCCCGGACCGCGGAGTTCAAACAGCAGGTCGAGAACGGCGCCCCGCTCGAGGACATCCTCGCCGATGCGTTCGCCGTCTGCCGGGAAGCCGGCAAGCGGGCCCTCGGAATGCGCCATTTCGACGTCCAGTTGATCGGCGGCGTCGCGCTGCACCAGGGCCGCATCGCCGAGATGAAGACGGGCGAGTGAAAGACGCTGGTCGCCACGCTTCCCGCCTACCTGAACGCTCTCGGGGGAAAAGGCGTTCACGTCGTCACCGTCAACGACTACCTGGCATCGCGCGACTCGGAATGGATGGGCCGCATCTATCGGTTCCTCGGACTCGAAGTGGGCGTGATCCAGCACGACCTGAACGAGGCGCAGCGGCGCGAAGCCTACCGCGCGGATATCACCTACGCGACGAACAACGAACTCGGCTTCGACTACCTGCGCGACAACATGAAGTTCCAGGTATCGCAACTCGTCCAACGGCCCCATCACTACGGGATCGTCGACGAGGTGGACTCGATCCTGATCGACGAGGCGCGAACGCCCCTGATCATTTCCGGACCCAGCGAGGAGGCCACCGACAAGTACTACAAGATCGACCGCATCATTCCGCGCCTGCGCCGGGACATCGACTACCAGATCGACGAAAAGAGCCGCACGGCCACGATGACCGAAGACGGCGTGACGCGCGCCGAAGGCCTGCTGGGCGTCGAGAACCTCTACGACC
The DNA here is from genome assembly GCA_964615925.1 of uncultured Solibacteraceae bacterium. GTDB lineage: Bacteria > Acidobacteriota > Terriglobia > 20CM-2-55-15 > 20CM-2-55-15 > JAJEDW01. The sequence goes on along the minus strand of CAZTTI010000620.1, from coordinate 2,639 downwards.
CCGACAACATGGACATCCTGCACCACATCAACCAGAGCCTGAAGGCGCACACGCTGTTCAAGCGCGACGCCGACTATGTGGTCAAGGACGGCGAGGTCCAGATCGTCGACGAGTTCACCGGTCGTCTGATGCCGGGACGCCGGTGGAGCGACGGACTCCATCAGGCCGTCGAAGCCAAGGAAGGGCTCAAAATCCAGCGCGAGAACCAGACGCTGGCGACGATCACGTTCCAGAACTACTTCCGGATGTACGACAAGCTCGCCGGCATGACGGGTACGGCGGAAACCGAGGCCGAAGAATTCGAGAAAATCTACGGCCTCGACGTCGTCGTGATTCCCACCAACCGCCCGCTCCAGCGGATCGAAAACCCCGACGTCATCTACCGGACCGAACGCGAGAAATTCGACGCCGTGGCCAACGAGATCCGCGAATGCAACGAACGCGGTCAACCGGTCCTGGTGGGCACGATCTCGATCGAGCGCTCCGAAAAGATCAGCGCGATGCTGAATCGCAAGGGCATCAAACACGTCGTGTTGAACGCGAAATACCACGCGAAGGAAGCCGAGATCGTCGCGCAGGCCGGCCGCAAGGGCGCGGTGACGATCGCCACCAACATGGCGGGCCGCGGCACCGACATCCTATTGGGGGGCAACCCAGAATTCCTTGCGCGCGACCTGCTCCGGAAACAGAACGTCAACCCGGAAGAAGCCTCCAAGGAACAATTCGACGAAGCGCTCGCGAAGGTCCGGCCGGCGTTGGACGCCGAGCACGACGAGGTCATCGCGCTCGGAGGAGTGCATATCATCGGCACGGAACGGCACGAAGCCCGCCGGATCGACAATCAGTTGCGGGGCCGCTCGGGCCGTCAGGGAGACCCCGGCTCGTCGCGCTTCTTCGTTTCTCTCGAAGACGACCTGATGCGGATCTTCGCCTCCGACCGCATCTCCAACATCATGCAGCGGCTGGGAATGGAGGAAGGCGTTCCGATCGAGTCGCGCCTGGTTTCCAAACAGATCGAGAGCGCCCAGAAGCGCGTCGAAGGACAACACTTCTCGGCCAGAAAACACGTCCTCGAATACGACGACGTCATGAACAAGCAGCGCGAGGCGATTTACGGCCTCCGCAAGAAGCTGCTCATGGAAGCCGACCAGAAGGAACACGTGATGTCGATCGCCGACGACATCATGGCTTCGCTCGTCGCCGAGTTCGCCTCGGCCGAGACCGCTCCGAGCGAATGGAACCTGGACGGCCTCCACGCCGCCGTCCTCCGGCAGTTCGGAATCGACTTCAAGAACGAAGCGATCGACCCGGACCAGCTCTCTTCGGCCGAACTCGAGGAAGCCCTCATCGCCGTGGCCCACCGCAAATACGAAGAGAAGGAACACATCATCGGGCCCGATGCGATGCGGTTCCACGAGCGCATGTTGATGCTCCAGATCGTCGACTCGCACTGGAAGGACCACCTGTTGGCGATGGACCATCTCAAGGAAGGCATCGGACTGCGCGGATACGGCCAGCGCAACCCCCTCGTCGAATACAAACGGGAGTCCTACGAGTTGTTCGAAGGCCTGATGGAACGCATCGAAGAGGATTCGACGCGTTTCCTTTTCCTCTTGCAGCCCGTCGACAAGGAGAAGCAGGCCGAACAGATGGAACGGCGCCGGCGCCGGCAGGAATTCGTCACCTCGAACCAGGGCGGAAATGCAGGGCCGAAAAAGCCCGCGCGCCGGGATGCGTCCAAGGTGGGCCGGAACGACCCCTGCCCGTGCGGCAGCGGAAAGAAATACAAGAAATGCTGTGGAGCGGCGGCATGACCAACGAGCGATTCTCCGAAGCGTACACGTTCGACGACGTTCTCCTGCTTCCTCTGCACTCCGACGTCGTTCCCAACGAGGTCCAGACCCATACGCGGCTCACCCGGACGATTCCCTTGAACATCCCGATCGCCAGCGCGGCCATGGACACGGTGACCGAGTCGCGCCTGGCCATCGCGCTGGCACAGCAGGGCGGCATCGGCATCGTTCACCGCAACATGTCGATCGAAGACCAGGCCGGGGAGGTCGACAAGGTCAAGCGTTCGGAAAGCGGCATGATCGTGAACCCGATCACGATGTCGCCGGACGACCGGATCCAGGACGCGCTCGACCTGATGGCCAAGTACAAGATCTCGGGCGTCCCGATTACCGAGAACGGGAAACTGGTCGGCATCCTCACCAACCGGGATCTCCGGTTCGAAGATCGTTTTCATCTCCCCATTCGCGAGGTCATGACCAAGAACGATCTCGTGACGGTCCCCGTGGGGACCAATCTCGACGACGCCCAGAAGCTGCTCCACAAGCACCGGATCGAGAAGCTGCCCGTGGTCGACGACGACTATGTGTTGAAAGGCCTCATCACGGTCAAGGACATCAACAAGAAGATCAAGTACCCTTCCGCGGCCAAGGACGAGTCCGGCCGCCTGCGCGTCGGGGCCGCCGTCGGCGCGACAGGGGACTACCTGGAGCGGGCGGCGGCGCTGGTCGGGGCCCACGCCGACGTGATCGTCATCGACACGGCCCACGGGCATTCCTCGCGGGTGCTCGGCGCGGTCCTGGAAATCAAGAAGCGATACCCTCAAACCAGTCTCATCGCGTGCAACA
>CAZTTI010000619.1:0-3417 GCA_964615925.1 uncultured Solibacteraceae bacterium | reverse complement strand
GGGGATCGCCCTCGACCCGGCGGGCTACGTCAGCGAGGGCAGCGGGGAAAACATCTTCCTGGTCCGCGACGGCGCCCTGTACACGCCGACGCTGGCCCAGTCGGTGCTTTCCGGCATCACCCGCAACACCGTCCTCCATATCGCCCGCGACCTCGGGATCGAGGTCCGCGAGCAGGCGATCCCGCGCGAGTGGCTCTATATCGCCGACGAGCTCTTCTTCACCGGTACGGCGGCCGAGATCTCGCCCATTCGTTCCGTGGACCGGCTGACCGTTGGCGAGGGACGCCGCGGCCCGGTGACCGGCCGGATCCAGGAGCGATTCTTCGACGTGGTCTACGGACGGGTCGACTCGCCCGCCGGCTGGCTCGTTCCCGTGTAGCCTCACGCCGGGCGCCTCTGGGAAGTGGGAATCGATACCGAGATCCGGACTTATGCGCTCAAGCTCCTGGCCCGGCGGGAGCACAGCAGGTTCGAGCTCCGGCAAAAGCTCGCCCGGCGATTCCCGGAGGCGCCCGAATCCACGTTCGACGACATCGCGGAATTTCTCCGCGCCCACCGGTACCTGGACGACGCCCGGTACGCCCGGTATGTCGCCGAAGCGAACCACCATCGCGGGAGACCATGGCTTGAGGCAAAATTGAAAGGAGCGGGCATCGAGGATGCGATCCGGGCCGCCGTCCTCGACGCGATCCAGTGGCCGGCGCTCGAAGAGGCCATCGAACAGCACATGACCCGGATGAAGCTGAATCCGCCGCTCGGAACGAAGGACGCTGTTCGACTTTCCCGGGCGCTCGCGCGTCTTGGTTACGATGTCGATGATATCCGGCTGGAGCTGGAACGCCTAAGATGACATGAAAAGCAACGAGATCCGGAAGCGATTCCTCGAGTACTTCGAGAAGAACGGGCACACCGTCGTCGCGAGTTCGTCCCTCATCCCGGCCGAGGACCCGACGCTGCTGTTCGTGAATGCGGGGATGAACCAGTTCAAGGACGTTTTCCTGGGCACGGAAACGCGCGACTACACCCGCGCCGCCAGCAGCCAGAAGTGCGTCCGGGCGGGAGGCAAGCACAACGACCTCGACAACGTGGGCCACACCCGCCGCCACCACACGTTTTTCGAGATGCTCGGCAACTTTTCATTCGGCGACTATTTCAAGGCCGACGCCATCCGCTTCGCGTGGGAACTGCTCACAAAGGAATACGGCCTGAGCCCCGAGGCGCTGTGGGTCTCGGTCTTTCGTGAGGACGACGAGGCCGAGTCGCTCTGGCAGTCCGAGGCCGGAGTGCCTCCATCCCGCATCGTCCGCCTCGACGAGAAAGACAACTTCTGGCAGATGGGGGACACCGGACCGTGCGGACCGTGTTCGGAAATCCACTATGACTTCGGCCCCCGCGCCAGCGAGGAAGGCCACCCCGACTGCGCGTTTCCCTGCGAGTGCGGACGCTACGTCGAGATCTGGAACCTGGTGTTCATGCAATTCGACCGGGACTCCACCGGCGCCCTCACGCCGCTGCCGAAACCGTCGATCGACACCGGGATGGGGCTCGAGCGGCTCGCGACGGTGCTTCAGGGGAAACTGAGCAACTTCGAAACGGACCTGCTGGGGTCGTTGATCGACGGCGCGGCGGAGATGTTCGGAATCCGTTACGGAGACTCGCCGAAATCCGACGTCGCGCTCCGGATCATCGCCGACCATGTCCGGGCCGCAACGTTCCTGATATCGGACGGCATCATCCCGTCGAACGAAGGCCGGGGATACGTGCTCCGAAAGATCATGCGCCGCGGCATCCGCCAGGGAACGCTGCTCGGCCGGCGCGACCCGTTCCTGCATCTCATGTCGGGTCACGTCGTCGAACTGATGAAGGACGCCTACCCGGACCTGGTGTCGACCGCCGAATACGTGGACCGCGTCATCGAGAACGAAGAATCCCGGTTCCGGACCACCGTGGCGGTCGCCGTCGCCAAGCTCGACGAGATCACCGACCGGGCCGCGACCGGGGGGAACCGCATGGTACGGGGAGAGGACATCTTCCGGCTCTACGACACGTTCGGCCTCCCGCTCGACTTCACGCGGGAAATCGCCGAGGAGAAACACCTCGAACTCGACATCACCGGCTTCGAGAAGGAATTGGAGAAGCAACGGGAACGCGCGCGGGAGAGCTGGAAGGGACAGGAATCCGCGCCCGAGCGCTTCCAGCCGTTCGCCCAGGCGAAGACGGAGTTCCTCGGCTACCGGACGACCGGGGCCGATTCCCGCATCGTCGGCATCCTGGTTGACGGAACCGGGATCGAGTGCATCGATCAGCCGGGGGCCCGCGCCGAACTGGTCCTCGACCAGACGCCGTTCTACGCCGAATCCGGAGGCCAGGTCGGAGACACCGGAATCCTGACGTCTGAAAACGGACGCGCGCGTGTTCTCGACACCCGGTCACCTCTCGACGGACTCGTCATCCACGAGGTCGAGCTGGAATACGGCCGGCTCACGGCGGGCGAAGCCGTTCATGCGGCCGTCGACGCCCGGCGGCGCAACCGCATCCGGGCCAATCACACCGGCACGCACCTCCTGCATTCGGCATTGCGCCACACGCTCGGAGTCCACGTCAAGCAGGCCGGGTCGCTCGTCGCGCCCGACCGCCTGCGGTTCGACTATACCCACTACGCGGCGTTGACCCCGGACCAGATCGACGAGATCGAGGGTATCGTGAACCGCGTCATTCTCGACAACACAGCGGTCGAGACTCGCGAGATGGGTCTCGACGATGCGGTCGAAGCCGGAGCCATCGCGTTTTTCGGTGAAAAATACAAGCAGCACGTCCGCGTCGTGAACGTCGGCGACTTCAGCATGGAACTCTGCGGCGGCACCCACACCGGCGCCACCGGCGACATCGGCTTGTTCAAGATCCTCGGCGAATCGAGCGTCGCCGCAGGCGTCCGGCGCATCGAAGCGATCACGGGGATGGGCGTGTACGAACGCCTCGGCGACGACGAGCGCCTGATCCAGGAGCTCGCATCGCGCACCGGTAGTTCCCGATCCGAACTCGGGCGGACCATCGATCGCATCCTCGAGAAGCAACGCCAGCTCGAACGCGAACTCCAGGCCCTGCGCCGGAAGAGCGCCCACTCCCAACTCGACGACCTCGTCGGAAAGCGGGCCGATGCCGGCGGGATTCCCCTCGTCGTCAGCCGCGTCGAGGGGGTCGAAGCCCAGTCGATGCGCGAGCTGGCCGAAAACACGCGCAGCCGGATGGGGTCCGGGGTGGTCGTGCTGGGCTCGGTCTCCGGCGAGAAGGCGACCCTGGTCGCGACGGTCTCCGACGACCTTCAGGCCCGGATCCACGCGGGAAAGCTGATCAAACAGATTGCCTCGCTCGTGGGCGGCAGCGGCGGGGGCCGACCCGACTTCGCCCAGGCCGGCG
>CAZTTI010000618.1:0-16417 GCA_964615925.1 uncultured Solibacteraceae bacterium | reverse complement strand
AAAGACGGAAAAACTGTTCCGGCGACAGACCGACCGTCTCGCCCTTCAGGACCAGTTTCCCCGCGACCGAGGGTTCGACGAGTTGTGGAATTCGGGCCATGATTCGGATCCTGCAATTGTAGTTCCGACGTTCGGGTCCATCCAACAGTCCATCCAAGGCACCTTTCGGCACCGTACCCGTTCGCGGTAAAATGCCGGGTTGCCGGAGTCTATTGGGGGACAGTGAGCAATTTCTACCGGCTTCCGTGGTGGCGGTCCGTCTCGAAGAAATTGCTCACTGTCCCCAATTAAACGGAATTTCATGAGCACCGCATCACCAAAGGCGCTGGCCGTCCCCGGCTCGTTCCTCGACGAATACATCGGCAAGAAGGTGGTGATGGCCGTCTCCGGACTGGTCCTGTTCGGTTTCGTCATCGGGCACCTTCTGGGCAACCTCCAGGTCTTCCTCGGCCCGGAGGTGTTGAACGCGTACGGAGAGTTCCTCCGGGAGAATCCCGGACTTCTATGGGGGACGCGTTTCGCTGTCCTGGCCGCCGTCCTCGCGCACATCTGGGCCGCCGTGACGCTCACCAACGCCCGGCGCGCCGCCCGGCCCGCTCCGTACAAGCGGTGGGAAGCCCAGGACTCCACCTACGCTTCCCGCACGATGATGATGAGCGGTCCTTTGCTTGCCGCTTACATCGTGTACCACCTGTTGCATCTGACGCTCGGAACGGCGCACCCGAACTTCGAGGAAGGCAACGTCTACGGCAACCTCGTCGTGGGGCTCTCGAATCCGCTGGTGGCGGCGGTCTACATCATCGCGATGGTGATGCTGGGTCTGCACCTGCGCCACGGCATCTGGAGCATGTTCCAGTCGATCGGTTTCAGCCACCCCGTCCATACGCCCCGTCTCAAGACGCTCGCGGCCGTCGTCGCCGCGGCCATCGTCGTCGGGTACATCTCGATCCCCCTGGCCATCTTCGCCGGGATCGTCGGACTCGAATAGAACTCGGACAGAGAAAGGAAACGTGGAACTCAACTCCAGAAGCCCCGGCGGCCCGATCGAATCCTCGTGGGAACGTTATCGATTCGGCCTGAAGCTGGTGAACCCGGCGAACAAGCGCAAGTTCGAGGTGATCGTGGTCGGATCCGGGCTGGCGGGCGCGTCGGCCGCCGCGTCGCTCGGCGAACTCGGATACAGGGTCCGCTGTTTCTGCTTCCAGGACAGCCCGCGAAGGGCGCACAGCATCGCGGCCCAGGGTGGGATCAACGCGGCGAAGAACTACCAGAACGACGGCGATAGCGTTTACCGCCTCTTCTACGACACGGTCAAGGGCGGGGATTTCCGCGCCCGGGAACAAAACGTCTACCGGCTTGCCCAGATCAGCCTGAACATCATCGACCAGTGCGCGGCCCAGGGAGTGCCGTTCGCGCGCGAATACGGCGGAACGCTCGCGAACCGTTCCTTCGGCGGAGCCCAGGTATCGCGGACGTTCTACGCCCGCGGACAAACGGGCCAGCAATTGCTGATCGGCGCCTATCAGGCGCTCGAACGGCAGGTCGCCCTGGGAAACGTCCGGATGTTCCCGCGGACGGAAATGCTCGACTTGATCCTCGTCAGCGGGAAGGCGCGCGGGATCGTGACCCGCAATCTGGTTTCCGGGGAATTGGACGCCCACGTGGCCGACGCCGTCGTCCTGGCCACCGGGGGGTACGGGAACGTCTTCTACCTGTCGACCAACGCGAAGGGATCCAACTGCACCGCGGCATGGCGCGCCTACAAGCGCGGCGCCGCGTTCGCCAACCCGTGTTTCACCCAGATCCATCCCACGTGTATTCCGGTATCCGGAGACTATCAGTCCAAGCTCACGTTGATGAGCGAATCGCTCCGGAACGACGGGCAGATCTGGGTGCCGAAACAGGCCGGTGACACGAGGCCCTCGTCTCAGATTCCGCCCGGCGAAAGGGATTATTACCTCGAGCGCCGCTACCCGAGCTTCGGGAACCTCGTTCCCAGGGACGTCGCTTCCCGCGCCGCGAAAGCCGTTTGCGACGAGGGCCGCGGCGTGGGCTCCGGACTCGGCGTCTATCTCGATTTCGGCGACGCGATCCAGCGGCTCGGCCGACAGGCGATCGAAGAGCGATACGGGAACCTCTTCGACATGTACGAGCGGATCACGGGCGAAGACCCGTATTCGGTTCCCATGCGCATCTACCCGGCGGTGCACTACGTCATGGGCGGGCTCTGGGTGGACTACAACCTGGAGACGACGATACCGGGCCTCTTCGCCCTCGGTGAAGCCAACTTCTCCGACCACGGCGCGAACCGCCTCGGAGCCAGCGCCCTCATGCAGGGCCTGGCCGACGGATATTTCATCGCCCCGTATACGCTCGGCCACTACCTGGCCTCGACTCCTCCCGAACCGGTCGCGAGCGATGGCCCGGAAGCGCTGGCGTCCCTGAAAGGTGTGGAGGGAAGGCTTGCGAGCCTCCTCGGAATCGAAGGAAAACGGACGGTCACGTCGTTCCACCGTGAGCTCGGCAAGCTCATGTGGGATGAATGCGGGATGGCGCGGAACGCCGACGGGCTTCGTCGAGCCCTCAAACGAATCCCCGAGTTGCGTGAAGAGTTCTGGCAGAACGTGACCGTGCCGGGCACGGCCGGTTCGCTCAACAGCTCATTGGAATACGCCGGGCGCGTCGGCGACTATCTCGAACTCGCCGAGTTGATATGCCGCGACGCGCTCGAGAGGAACGAATCCTGCGGAGGCCATTTCCGCGAAGAACACCAGACCGAGGAGGGAGAGGCGAAGCGCGACGACGAGAACTATTCCTTTGTTGCGGCCTGGTTCCACCAGGAAACCGGCACTCCGACCCTTGCGAAGGAGCATCTTTCCTTCGATTACGTCAAACCGACCCAGCGGAGTTACAAGTGAGGCTCAAGCTGAACGTCTGGCGCCAGGACGACGCCAAGACCCCCGGCAAGATGGTTTCCTACGCCGCCGACGACGTCAACCCGGACATGTCGTTCCTCGAAATGCTGGACGTCGTCAACGAAGAGCTGACGGCGAAGGGCGAGGAGCCGATCGCGTTCGATCACGACTGCCGCGAGGGAATCTGCGGGTCGTGCGGGTTCATGATCAACGGCGCCGCGCACGGCGGCCACAAGGCAACAACCGTGTGCCAGTTGCACATGCGCCACTTCAAGGACGGGGATGATCTCGTTCTCGAGCCGTTCCGGGCGGCCGCGTTTCCCGTCGTCCGGGACCTCGTCGTCGACCGGAGCGCGTTCGACCGCATCATCGAAGCGGGGGGCTACATCACGTCACCCACCGGGAGCGCGCCCGACGGCAATGCGATTCTCGTCCCGAAACCCATCGCCGACCGGTCCATGGACGCCGCCGCCTGCATCGGCTGCGGCGCCTGCGTCGCGGCGTGCCCGAACGCCTCGGCATCGCTGTTCACCGGGGCGAAGCTCAGCCACCTGAACCTCCTGCCCCAGGGAAAAGCCGAGAGGAACCAGCGCACGCTCGGGATGGTGGCCCAGCTTCGCGAGGAAATGTTCGGGAGCTGCACCAACATCGGTGAATGCGAGGCCGTCTGCCCGAAGGAGATCCAGCTCGAGGTCATCGCTCAGATGAACGCCAGCTACCTCCGTGCGAAAGTTTTCCAAAGGTAGGGCCCGGGATCGGGGAAGTCCCGCGGCCCGGCCCCATCGTATCGCCGTCGACACGGGCGGCACGTTCACCGACTTCGTTCGTGTCCGCGAAGACGGCACGATCGAAGTCGTCAAGGAACCTTCCACGCCATCCAGCCCGGACGCGGCAATCCTCAAGGGCCTCGCTGTTCTCCAATCCGATTCCGGCGAGATCATCCACGGAACAACGGTCGGAACGAACGCCCTGCTCGAACGGAAAGGTGCGCGGACGGCCCTGGTCACCACCGCCGGGTTCGAAGACGTCATCGAGATCGGACGGCAGGCGCGCCCGGATCTCTACGACATCATGACCACCCGGCCCGAACCCCTCGTTCCCCGGCGGCTGCGGATCGGCGCAAACCAGCGGACGCGATTCGATGGAACGGCTCGAACCCGGCTCGTGAAGCCGGAACTCGATCGCATCGTTCGCGCGGTGAAGGCACTCGACGTGGAATCGGTGGCCGTATCGCTCTTGTTCTCGTTCGTCGACCCGGGCGACGAGGAGCGGATCGCGACGGCTCTGTCGAAGCTCGGTGTTCGGGTCAGCGTTTCTTCCTTCATTCTCCCCGAATACCGTGAGTACGAACGGACGTCGACGACGGTGATCAACGCGTACCTCGCCCCCCTCATGCGACGGTACCTCTCCCGCCTTGATGAACGCGTGGGGTCACATGACCTGCGCGTGATGCAATCGAACGGCGGTGCAGTCCGGGCCCGGACGGTGATGGAATCGCCCGTTCGCACGCTGCTCTCCGGCCCTGCCGGGGGCGTCGTCGGCGCCCTCGCCGTGGCCACCGGCGCCGGTTACGACAAACTGATCACGTTCGACATGGGAGGAACTTCCACCGACGTTGCTCTTCTCGACGGCGGCGTCACCCTGACCCACGAGAGCGCGGTCGACGGCATGCCGGTCGGCGTGCCCATGATGGACATGCACACGGTGGGAGCGGGTGGTGGTTCAATCGCGCGTACCGACGAAGGGGGCGCGCTTCGAGTGGGTCCGGAGAGTGCCGGAGCCGATCCCGGCCCGATCTGTTACGGCCGCGGGAAAGCCCTCACGGTTACCGACGCGAACGTCGTTCTCGGCCGGCTCCAGCCCGCCTTCTTCCTGGGCGGAACGATGCCGCTCGATGGCGGGCGGATCGCCAAGGTGCTCGCCCGCGAACCCTGGGCCAGGAAATGGGGGGACGTCGAGGATCTCGCCGAAGGCGTCATCCGGGTGGTCAACAACAACATGGAGCAGGCGATTCGCCTGATCTCGGTCGAGCGAGGCTTCGACGTTCGCGAATTCACCCTCGTCGCGTTCGGAGGGGCCGGAGCTTTGCACGCCGCGGCACTGGCGGGCGGCATGGGAATTCGCCGCGTGCTGGTCCCGCGTCATCCGGGGGCCTTGTCGGCCCTCGGCCTGCTGATGGCCGACGCGCGGAAAGACTATGCCCGGACCCTGCTCGGAAGCGAGCCTTCCGTGCGGAACGTTTCGCGGGTGTTCGGCGAACTTCATCGGAGCGGGATCGAGGAACTGAAACGGGAGGGCTTCAAGAAGAAGGGTATCGTCGTCCACGACTTCCTGGACGTGCGCTACCGGGGCCAATCTTACGAACTGACGGTCCCGTACACGCGGGACTGGGCTGCGGCGTTCCACCGGCGCCACCGAACGCGATACGGACATTCCGACCCAAACAAACCCGTGGAGGTGGTGGCCGCCCGGGTGGCCTGCCACGGAACGACCGACAAGCCCCGTCTGCCGACCATGCGTCGCCGTTCGGGGAAACCTGAACCGCGGAGGGTGGTTCGCATCTTCGAATCCGGCCGATGGCTCCGGGCGCCGGCATACGACCGTACGCAGGTGCACCACGGACAAACCATCGACGGACCGGCCATCATCGGCGAATACAGCTCGACGACCTATGTTCCCTCCGGATTCCGGACGTCGATGGACCGATTCGGAAACCTGATCCTCGAGGACGCGTGAGATGACGAAAATCGATCCGGTCCAGCTCGCGATCTTCAAGGGCCTCTTTCATTCGATCGCCGAGGAGATGGGAGCCACGCTGAAACGTACGGCCTTTTCGCCGAACATCAAGGAACGCCGGGACTACTCCACCGCGGTCTTCGACGCCGACGGCCGCATGGTGGCGCAGGGCGATCACATGCCGGTCCACCTCGGCTCGATGCCGCTCTCGGTCTCCGCGGCGATCGAAAACCGGAAGATCGGTCCCGGCGACATGATCCTCGTCAACGATCCGTACAAGGGTGGGACCCACCTACCCGATCTCACGCTCGTCTCGGCCGTGTTCAGGAACAATCGCCGCCTGTTCTATGTGGCCTGCCGCGCGCACCATTCCGACGTTGGAGGAATGACTCCGGGCTCGATGCCGCTGGCCGAAGAAATCTTTCAGGAGGGGCTTCGCATTCCGCCGGTCACGCTGATCCGCGGAGGCAAGATCAACCGCGACGTCTGGGACATGGTGCTGGCCAATGTCCGGACCCCCGAAGAACGCGACGGCGATCTCGCCGCGATGCTGTCCGCCAACCGGACCGGCGAGCGGAGACTGCTCGAAATCGTAAAAAAGTACGGCCCTGCGAAGGTACGGCAACATACCGACGCCTTGCTGGACTATGCCGAACGCCTCACCAGGCGCGCGATCGGCCGGATACCCGACGGCGTCTACGAGGCCGAAGATTTCCTGGACGACGACGGAATCACCCACACGCCAGTCCGCATCCGGGCCCGCATCACGATTCGGGGCTCGAAGGCGCGGATCGATTTCACCGGATCCGACCCTCAAGTGGGCGGCAGCATCAACGCGGTCCGCGCGATCACGGCGTCGGTCGTCTACTACGTGTTCCGGACGCTGGTCGAGGTCCCGATCCCATCGACGGAAGGCGGCATGCGCCCGCTGGAAATCATCACCCCGGAAGGAACCATCGTCGATGCCCGCTTCCCGGCCGCGGTGTCGGCCGGGAACGTGGAAACCGCCCAACGCATCGTCGACGTCCTCTACCGTTGCCTGGCCAAGGCCATTCCCGATCGGATCCCGGCCGCCAGCCAGGGAACCATGAACAACGTGACCTTCGGTGGAGTCGACCCGCGCACGGAAAGGCCGTTCGCCTACTACGAAACCATCGCCGGGGGGATGGGAGGCCGTCCCGGTCTGGATGGAATCTCCGGCGTGCATACCCACATGACGAATTCGCTGAACACTCCGGTCGAGGCCATGGAGATCGCGTATCCCGTCGAGGTGGAGCGCTATTCGATCCGAACCGGATCCGGCGGCAACGGACGTTACCGGGGCGGCGACGGAATCCACAAGGAGGTTCGGTTCCTCACGCCCGTCCACCTGACCGTGCTCTCCGAACGCCGCGTCACGGCGCCATACGGGCTCAAAGGGGGGAAACCGGGACGCCGAGGGCGCAATCGATTGAGGCCGCCGGATGGAAAGGCGCGGACATTCGGGGGGAAGTTCTCCACCGATGCCGGTGCCGGTTCCGTCCTGTCCATCGAAACACCCGGGGGCGGAGGGTGGGGAAGGCGAAGGTCGAACCGGTCCTGACGAGGGTCAGCGCGACTCGTAGCCCTCGCGGCTGCGCACCGTGTATTCGGCCGCCGGCACCTGGACTTCGATCCGGTGGAATCCCCCGCCGGGATTCGAAGGATAGTAGGCCATCGTGTACTGGCTGCGAAGTTCCGCCGCGACTTCATCGAGGACCCGATTGACGTCGTCGATCGTCCCGTCGGTCCACACGCCCGAAACGCGATACGCCTTGCCCCCGCTGGCCGCCGCGAGACCCCGAAGGACATTCATGTCGACGGGGCGATCGACGGCCGGAATCGAAGGGAGACCGCGCGCGCCCGGCAACGTCGCCACCGGCCAGTTGAACTGCACGTGTTCGGCCGCATCGCTCTGGACCGGTTCGATCCCCAGGGCATACACGAGGACCTCGGAGCTCCGGAGCCGGGCCAATATCTCCCGGTACCCGGTGTCGCTCGAGCCGTCCGCGCCGTCGGTCAGGACGAGGAGCGCCCTCTTGTCATGACGGCCGCCGGGAATCTTATCGAGGGCCACGTCCAATCCGTCATAGAGCGCCGTGCCCCCGCCTTCCTGGATCGTCGAGAGGGCGCGCGTCAGCCGGTCGCGGTCGTTGGTGAAGTCCTGGACGATCCGGGTGCGCCCCGAGAAGGTGGCCAGGAACACGTCGTCGTCCGCGTGCAACGTCCGGAAAAAACGATCGATCGCTCCCAGAGCCGTCCTCATCCGGCGCACCATGCTCCCGCTCGTGTCGAGCAGGACGCCGAGGGTGACCGGAGTCTCGGTATCTTCGGTAAAATCGACGATACGCTGGGGGACGCCGTTGTCCTCCACCAGGAAATCTTCGGCATCCAGCCCCGCCACGTAACGGCCGTTCTCGTCGGTCACCGTGACCACGACGGTGACCAACTCGACCTCGACGCGCAACGTGTCGTCCTGCGCGGCGATTTCGCGCGGCGCGGCGACTTCGCGCGGCGCGCCGACTTCGCGAGAACCGGCAAACGACAAGAACAGGGCGCAGGCAACGAGACCCGTTCGCGTCATGGCTCCACTCCCTCGATCAGGACGGGGTCGACCAGCCCGAGTTCGCGAAGCCGCGGCATCTGGGTCTCCCGGTCACCCACGATCAGGAACGTCATGGTTTCGGGGTTCGCATATTCGACCGCCAACTCGCGAACCCGGTCCACCGTCATCTGGCGAACCACCGCCTCTCGCCGCTCGACGAAATCCTCCGGGAGACCGAGCACGCTGATGTCGCGCAACATGGCAATCTTGTTGCCGAGCGTCTCGAAGGCGAGCGCGTTGCTGCGAACCAGATACCCCTGCGCGATCTCGAGCTCCGCCTGATCGAACTCGTCGGGATAGCCCGACAGGATGTTCCAGATCAGGTCGACGGACTCCATCGTGACGTTCGACCGGACGCTGGTCTGCACGGTAAGCGGTCCAGGGAGCAGGCTCCCCGAAAATCCCGACGACGCACCGTACGTATACCCGCGCTCCTCGCGGAGCGTCTGGTTGAGACGGGACGTGAACATGCCACCGAGACGCAGGTTCATCACCGTCGCCGGGTAGTAGTCCTCATCGGTTTCCGCCATCGCCATCCGCCCGGCCAGGATCACCGACTGGCTGGCCCCGGGAACGTCGACGAAATACATCGCGCCGGTCTCGGCCGGAATCGGAGCTGCGAACTCGGGGACGCCGACTTCGCGCCTCGTCCAGCGCTCCTCGATTCGGGCGAGTGTCGGTACGGCGTCGGCCTGGCCCACGTCGCCGACGATGTGGATGGCCGCGAGCGATGGCGAAAAGTTGGCCTCGTAGAACGCACGGAGGTCCTCGATCGTGATGTCTTCCAACGATGCGATGGACCCGCGGATGTTCGCGGAGTAGATGTGGTCGTCCCCGTAGATCAGGTTCCGGTAGGTGTTCGAGGCGATCGCCGTCGGCTGGCCGGCTTGTTGCCGGAGCCCGTTCACGATCTCTTCCCGGACGCGTTCGAACTCCTCCTCGTCCCATCGAGGCTCGAGGAGGATCTCTTCGACCAGCGCCATCGTCTCGCCAAGGTTGCGCCGGAGCGAGGTCCCCGTTATGGAAACCGCGTAGGGTCCGGCGGACACGTTGATCGACGAACCGAGGGCATCGATGGCCTCTTCGAGGTCTTCGGGCGTCCGGCCGGCGGTTCCTTCGGTCATCATCGCGGCGGTGAGGTTGGCAACGCCGGGAAGGTCGAGCGAATCCATCAATTGGCCGCCCTTGATCCAGATCGCAAACTGGACGAGGGGGATCTCATCGTTTTCGATCCCCAGGACGCGCGCTCCGTTCGAGAGATCGACGGACCAGATACCGGGGACCGCAAGCGATGGGGATTCGCCGAAGGGTGGCTCGACGGAACGGTCGAACGACGACGGCGTTCGAGGAACTTCCGCCGCCGGAGGCAGGGCGAGTTCGGCTTCCGCGCCGGTCACGATGGGTTCGATGGCGACTTCCGCAACTGTCGACCCCTCCAGCATCAGGCCACCCTGGCCTTCGGGAACGAAGCTGGTCGCGACAAACGGACGACCCTGGACGTATTCGGCCCAGACGCGCTGGACATCTTCGGCCGTCACTCCCAGGAGCCGCTCGATATCCTCGGTGACATACGCGGGATCCCCGGCAAAGATGTTGTATTGCGCGAGGTCGAAGGCCTTTCCGAGCGCGCTGGACAATCGGCCGTAGAAGCTGGTTTCGAATCCGGCCTTCACGCGATCGAGGTCCTCCGCGGTGAACCCTTCTTCTTCGAACCGCCGGAAGGCCGCGTCGATTCCCTCGCGGACGTCATCGAGATCGATGCCATCGAACGCCCGGATCTGGACGTAGAACTCCCCGGCGAGCTCGGACTCGGATTGGGCCACCCCGACCGAAGGCGCCAGCTCCAGCTCCTCGACGATCACCTGGTAGAACGGCGAGCGTTTCCCGTCGCCGAGCAACCGCCCCAGCAACTGCAGCGGATAGGAGTCCGGATGATAGAGCGGCACGGTGGGCCACGTCATCGACAGGTCCGGAACCGCCGCCAGCGCGTCTGCATGCGACAGGAAGATCGATTCAGACAGTTCGACCGACGGCGGCTCGGGGATTTCGGGAAGCTCCCGGGACGGGACCTCCCCGAAGTACTTCCCGATCCAGGCACGGGTGTCGTCGACGTCGAAATCTCCCGCCACGACGAGCGTTGCGTTGTTCGGCGCGTACCACCGGTTGTAGAAATCCCGGGCGTCGTCGAGCGTGGCCGCGTCGAGATCCTCGAGCGAACCGATCACGGGCCAGTTGTAGGGGTGGTCTTCCGGATAGAGGGCCGCGTTCACAACCGTATCGAGATGACCGTAAGGCTGATTGTCGTAGCTCTGGCGCTTCTCGTTCTTGACGACCTGCTTTTCCTTGGCGACGGTCGCATCGGTCACCGTATTGATGAAATATCCCAGTTTGTCGGCCTCGGCCCAGAGCACCTTCTCGAGTCCGTCCCTGGGAACGACCTGGTAGTAGCTGGTCTGGTCGCGCGTCGTGAATCCGTTCAACGTCCCGCCGAGCTTGTCGATCAGGACGTCCAGGCCGCCCGGGCCGAGGTTCTCCGAGTTCAGGAACAGCAGGTGCTCGAAGAGATGCGCGAAGCCGGTCTTGCCGGGGACCTCCCGCGACGAGCCGACATGGTAGGTCATGGCGACGGCGACGAGGGGATCGGACCGGTCGACGTGCAGGACGACATCCAGGCCGTTCTCCAACTCGTATTTTTCGAAGTCGATGGTGAACGCGGGCGTCTGGACATTCGGCTCCCCGCCTTCAGGCTGACACGACATCGCCAGGAACCCGGCGAGGGCGAGGATCGCAAAGGTGGGGACTCCGGGGTACTTGGTGTTCATCGAAAGCTCCAGCTTCAGTGCGTCAGCGAGTAGATGACGAAATTGACCCCCATGCGGAACGCTTCGGTCGACGGCTCGAGAGGGTACCGCGCCTGGTCGATCCAGTCCCAGAAATTGGCCAGGTCGTTGTTCCAGAGCGCGATCATCCCGACATCGCCCTGGCCGTTCAGCAGGACGAAATAGTCGGGGCGCCCTCCGGTGACGTACGGGGCGAAGATCTCCAACGATTCGGTCGAATAGAAGGAATGGAAAAGGTCATGGTCGACGCCGACCGGAAGCAGTTCGCGGTCGGGAAACGCCAGCTTGACCTGGTTCGACAGGTTCACGATGTGATCCCCGTCGAAGTCGTCCACGATGACGAAGCCCCCACGCTCGATGAATTCCCGGAAGTTCTCGACCTCGCCGGAAGTCATGTCCATCTCGCCCGGTTCGGAAACATAGGCCGTCGGAAAATCGAAAACCTCCTCGCTGCCCAGTTCGACCACCCGGTACGACATCCGGTCGACGTTGACCGACGTGACCTCGGAAAGGAACTGGTTGAGATTCTGCTCCGAGTCGGGGTAGTTGTGGGTCCAACCCGTGTGACCGATGCGTCCGTTCGTATTGAAGCTCCACCGCGCCATCACGAACTCGGTCGGCGGCGGATCGTTCTGCCGGATCATGCCGCGGCGGCCGAAGCCGAACTGGCCGTAAGCGGCGGCCGTGATCAGCAACACGGCCGGCCCGAACGCCACGAGCCATCGAATGGGAAAACGCAAGTTCATACACCGCAGAGAGTTTGGGCAATGCCTCGAACAGCTTATCCTGTCGGTAGGATGCCAGCAACGCGGTTCCTCGCCCACGCCAGCCGGACACTCCTAACGTGACCACCTTGGCCGGAATCCGCGTTCGGCGCTTCACACCGGGCGACGCCCCGCGCCTGGTCGAAATCCTGACGCACAACGGCCAATACGGCCATCCGGAGATCGAAGGGCCCGGCGCCATGCGGCGTTTCGACGCGTCCGGCGGTTCGGTCTTTCTGGTCGCGGAGTCCGGCGAACGAATCGTTGGATTCTTGCGGGCGGCGTACGACGGGTCGCGGGCGTTGATCCATGTTCTCTCGGTCGATCCGGACTTCCAGACGCGCGGCATCGGCCGTACGCTGGTCGAGGCCGCCGAACAGGAACTCCAACGCCGCGGCGCACCGGGCGCGGCGGCAACGGTGACGGAGAAGAGCGCGGGATTCTGGGAAAAAATGGGTTACGTCTCGTTGCCGGTACACCTCATGTTGAAGGAAACGTTCAACGATGGGGCCGAAGACGATCCCGCCGGAACAGGGCGAAGCGCATGACGTCTCGCTTTCGAGTCCGGCATCCTCCCGGAAGAACAGGAAAGGGTACACTTTCGATCCAGGAGGTTCCATGCTCCACCCCGACCGCTTGAAACGAATCGGCGCCGGCCTGGCCGCTCTGGCCCTCGCCGGAGTTCTCACGACTCCCGGCCACCCGGTTCTGGCCCGGCAATCCCCGGACGGTCCCGAATACACCGACAGCGGCGAGCTGGTTTTCCCGGCCGACTACCGCGCCTGGCCGTTCCTGGGCTCGGGGCTGGGACTCACCTACGAAGAGGGCGCCGACGGCGGTGAAAATACGTTCTCGAACGTATTTGTCAACCCGGCCGCGTACCGCGCGTTCATTGAAAGCGGGGAATGGCCCGACCGCGCGCTCTTCGTCCTCGAGTTCCGCGCCTCGGAATCGGAAGCCTCGCCGAACACGGCCGGACGTTACCAGGGGCGCCTCCTCGCCCTCGAGGCCGAGGTCAAGGACCGTCGCTTCGAGGACGGCTGGGCGTTCTTCAACCTGGGAGGCGGCGGCAACCTTCCCGATTCCGCTCCGGCGCTGACTGCGGAACAAGCCGAAAGCTGCGTCCAGTGCCATACCGAAGAAACCGCCGTGGAGCGGACGTTCGTCCAGTTCTACCCGACGCTGCTCGAGGTCGCCCGCGAGAAGGGCACGCTGAAACCGGGATTCTGACCCCGGGGAAACAGGAGTTCGCCCGGTGGCGTTCAGATTGGGGAAGGCCGGCACGGAGTCGTGATGAGAGTCTACAGCGCACCGATCCTCGCATCGGTCAGCCAGATCCGGCACCTGCTCGAGATGAACGACATCGAGTGCGAGATCCGGGGAGAATACCGCAGCGGCGGAGCCGGGGAAATCCCGACCACCGAAGCCTGGCCGGAACTCTGGATCCTGGACCCGGCGCGCGCGGAGGAAGCCGCCCGGATCATCGAAGACGCCCTCAAGAGCGACGGCCCCTCGGGCGAACCGTGGCGATGCGCCGCCTGCGGAGAGACTGTCGAGGCCCAGTTCGCCGCGTGCTGGAGCTGCGGGGCCACGGCACCGGATCCGGCGAATTGACCGCCATTGCCTTGCTCGAAAGACCGTCACTCATCCTCCGACGATGGCACGCCGACTATTGCCGTATCCCTGATTTCAGAAGACCCCACTACCCACTCGAGGATAGTGGGGTCCGTTGCCAACACGGAACAAAGACAAGTAGCTTCGGCATTTAGTCGGCCGCGCTCGTCGCAAGTCTTTACCAAATCCTACAGATTCTGAGCATCACGATTCTCGATAAAACGCCCGTTTTACAGGCCTTCCAGGCGCCGGAATCCGAGTTTGAACTATCGACTAGCTCGAACCAGTTGATTCTGTTCGACTTTTAACCGGACAGTAGTGAGTCATCTTTTTTAGGTGATCAAAATTGCACCGACTGTCCTTATCGACCTCAGCTATACCGTTCGGGTGTGCGGTCCGCAGACCGTGACTGCCGCGTCAAGTGAAGGACCAAGGATTCGAGTTCCTTGACTGCGTGAGCATGCCCGAATAGCGGTTGGCGGGATGCTGGGCCGCGCGAACGTACTACAAACGCACTACACCTGAGGTCGCGTTGGCCAAGACCCCTTCCCCAGAAGTAGTCGTGCAGTCGAGTCCAGTCCGGATCGGCGAGACCCGGCACACCTCCTTTCAAAACATCGGGCTGCTTTCGTCGCGCCCGGCGGATCGTACGTCACTGGAGTTCTCGTGAACAGCCCGCGTTGGTATGCCCTCCAAACGAAGACGCAGTACGAACGTCATGTCGTGCGCGCGCTCCAAGAAAAAGTGTTCGAGCCGTACCTACCAATGGTATGTACCCGGCGGCGGCGGAAGGGAACGATCTCGGAAGTTCCCACGCCCCTGTTTCCCGGGTACGTCTTCTGCCGGTTCGAGCTCCGTAACCGCCTCCACGTCCTGCGGACGAGTTTCGTCCGCTCTGTGGTCAGTTCCTGCGGCGTCGCGTTATCGATCGACGAAGGCGAAATCGAAGCCGTCCGCTCGGCGGTCGCATTCGGCCAGAACCCCCACCCGCATCCGTTCCTGAAAGTTGGCCAGTGGGTCCGGGTCGAGTGCGGAGCGATGGAGGGCGTGGAAGGCGTCCTGCTCGAGTTCCGAAAGCAATACCGGCTGGTGGTCTCCATCACCCTGCTCGAACGATCGGTCGCGGTCGACATCGACGAGGCGTGGGTCTCGTCGATTCCGTCGAGGGATCCGCGGCCGGTTTCCGAGCGGACCTTCATCTCGGCTCCGTCGCCGCCGAGGGCCCGGGCCGTGGGGAGGCGGTAGGGATGGCCATTGCCGTCTGGGTCCTCGTCCTCGTTCAGGCCCTCGCCGCCTTTCTCCTCTTCCAGCTCATCCGCCAGCAGGGCCGGATCCTCCTGCGTTTGGACAGGGTCGAAGCGCGGCTCCCGAAGCCGAAATCGAAGCCCCGGGGGATCCCGGTCGGCCGGGAAGCGCCCGACTTCGAACTTCCGGCGCTCGCGGGTGGAACAGTGAAGCTTTCCGATTTCCGGGGCTCCCCCGTCCTGCTCGTCTACTGGGGCGCCGATTGCGGCTACTGCGACCTGCTGGCTCCGGATCTCGTTGCGCGGACGGAGGAGTTGGATGCGGCCGCAGTCCAGGTCGTCCTGGCGGCCCATGGGAGTGCGGAATCCAACCGGAAACTCCATGCCGAACACGGGATGAGCTGGCCGACGGGCCTCATCGAACAGGTCGACATGGATGCCCCGGCACGGAAGGACCTCGATTCGGTCACGTTCAACGGATGCGGAACCCCGTCGGCGTGCCTGATCGACCGACACGGCATGGTTATCCGGCCGGTCCAGACCGGCATGGACGGTGTCCTCGATCTGGCGGACGAGGCCATCGCGCTCGGATCGGGCGCGCCAAAGGCGCCCGGCCGGAAGGCGTCGCTTGCGACAAGCAGGATCGAACGCGACGGATTGCCCCCGGGGACGCCGGCTCCGGGATTCGAGCTCGACGACATTCGCGAAACCGGGCGAGGCGCCACCATATCGCTGAACCAATTTCAGGGGCGCCGCCTGTTGCTGGTCTTCACGGATCCGAACTGCGGGCCGTGCGACCGGCTCGCGCCGCAGTTGGTCGATTTCTACGGGAAACACGGAAGCGGCAGTTGGGGAATCGTGATGGTGGGCCGGGGGGACCCGGAGGCGAATCGCCGGAAGGCCGCCGAAAACGACTATCCGTTTCCATACGTGCTCCAGGACCGCTGGAAGCTTTCGAAAGAGTACGGAATCTTTTCAACCCCGGTCGCGTTCCTCATCGGCCCGCACGGGATCCTCGAAGAGGAAGTCGCGATCGGCACCGACGCGATCATGGCGCTGGCCCGAAACGGGCTGGCAACGAAGGAGAAACAATGGGCGAGGACTTCGATCGCATCTCCCGCATCCTAGCGACGCCGATGCCGCGGAAGACGGCCGTGCGGCTGATTCTGGGCGGCATTGGCGGAGCGATCCTGGCGCCGTTGGGGTTCGGGCAGCGGATTCCGCAGAGACAGATGTGCACCCCTGATCCGGCGCACCCGCGAGGCGGGGCGGGATGCCCTCCCGGCAAGAAGTGCTGTCCGGGGGGGAATGCCTGTTGCGCGGCGCCGCTCCATTGCTGCGGCACGTTCTGTTGCCCGCCCCCCAAAGCGTGCGTGAACGGCGTCTGCGCCCGCCGTCCGGCCACCCGCAACCGACCCTGACGGTCCCTTCGTTGCCCTGCCGTTCTTGATCATCCGTCTGTCCCTGGCCTCGGGATGGGGCCGCGCATTCCTCCTCGCCGGGACACTGGCGCTCGGGGGCGGGCTCGCCCGCCTGGCGTCCTCCAATTTTCTGATCCATGCCATGACCGACCCCCGAATTGGCGTCTCCGCGCTGGCCGCGGAATCGGCCCATTGGACCGCACCTTTCGGCGATCGGGCCCTCGGCGTGTTTCCCGGCGATTTGCGGGCGGGCGTCGAGC
>CAZTTI010000617.1:0-2885 GCA_964615925.1 uncultured Solibacteraceae bacterium | reverse complement strand
TCCGGCAGTCCCATCGCCCGGCCAGGACGACCATTCGGTTCCATCGAATTTCACGACGGGAACGACGTGGCCGTGGGCTTCGACGATGCCGACGGTGAAGGCGTCGTCTTGACGCCGTGCCGTCGCCGGTGGGGAGAGGAGCGTGAAGGCCGCGAGGGCGAGGATCGTTCGTCTCACCCCTCGCGGCATGGGCTATTCGGTCGCCTCGCCGATGGCCCAGAGCGCGAAGTCGGTGCGGATGAAGATCTGGCCGTTGACGGCGATCGGAGAGCTCAGCGTATACCCTTCGAGGTCGTTCGTCGCCAGGATCTCGAACTCGGCGCCCTGCCGGATGACGCTCGTGATCCCGTCTTCGCTCGTCATGTAGAGCTTGCCGTCGGCCAGAAGCGGCGACGCGCTGTACGTGCCGGGCGCGATCCGCTCCGGCCCCCAGATGACGTCGCCGGTGACGGGATCGTGGGCGAACATGACGCCGTTGTCGCGGAGGATGTAGAGGATCTCGCCGTCGGTGACCGGTGTCGGCACATCCGGGCCGGAATCGGTCGACCACATCAGGTGGGTGCCCGTGATGTCGCCACGCCCGCCGGCGCGCAGGACTAGGAACGGGCGCTCGCGGCTCGGTGCGAAGATGATGTCGTCGAGGACGAGGGGCGAGGCAACCAGCCGGTACGACGCGTTGTTGCGCGGGTTCAGCCCGTCCATCCGCCAGAGTTCTTCTCCAGTCTCGAGCGAATGTCCGGTGACGACGTCGCCGCCGGTGACGACGAGCTCGAGACCTTCGTCGGTTTCGACGATCGACGGCGTCGTGTACGAATCGGGAGATTCTCGAATCGCTCTGGTCGGCCGTTCGATCATCCAGATCGTCTCGCCCGTAGTCTGATCGAAGCTGACCAGGTACGACGGGTCGTCGGTGTGCATTCCGTGCAGGACCTGCACGATGACCATATCCTCATGGAGCAGCGGTGACGACCCATATCCCCAATTCAACCCCCAGGGCCAGAAATCCTCCTCGATGTCCCGCATCCAGATCTCGTTGCCGTCGAAATCGAAGCGGCGGAGAAGTCCCGTGCTCGTCAGGACCCAGAGGCTCTCCCCGTCGGTGACGGGCGACGGGGTGGACATATTGGCTTTTCTTTGCGGCCGGTTGCCGCCGCCCAGCGACCGCTCCCATTGCCGATCTCCCGTCAATCGGTCGACCGACCACAACGCGATCTGGTCGCCTTCGGTGACGATGACGAAGATCTGGTCGCCCCAGACGATGGGCGTGGATCCGCTCCGGCCCGGCAGGTCGAGCTTCCAGGTGATGTTCTCGGTGGTCGACCACTCGAGCGGGAGGTTGGTCTCGTCGCTGACCCCGTTGAACGACGGGCCGCGCCAGTGGGGCCAGTGGTCTTCACCCTGGATCGGCGTGGCCGCCGCGGCGAGCAGAACGATCGTCCAGAGCAGTCCGAGTTTCATGGGCACCTTTTAGCGATTCTGTTCGATGTACTCAAGCGCGAATTCCTGGAGCGCCTGATTCCGGAGTCCGATCTCCTCGGCTTCCGCCGTGGCCATTTCGACCGACCATCCGTCGCGCAGCGCGCGCCGGATCATGAAAAAGCCCCCGACGCGATTGGCCGACCCGCAATGAATGAACATCGGGCGGTTCGAGGCATCGTCGGTGATCGCGAGGAATTCCTCCACCTGGGAGACCTGAAGGTTGTTCGTGTCGACGGGGATGTTGAAATACTTCATCCCCAACGCTTCGACGGCCTGACGCTCGGCGTCGGCGTCGTGCTCGCTCGGGAGGCGCAGGTTCAGGACCGCGACGGTCCCGTCGTCCTTCAGCGCGGTCAGTTCTTCGGTAGACGGCTGTCCCGCCGTGCAGAAGTTCTCGTTGACCCTCAGGAAATTGCGTATGGATTCGGACTCCTGCGAAAACGCCGGAGTTGCAAGGACAGCCAGCGCCAGCGCCGGCACGACGGACTTCAGAATTCTTTCGATCATGGTCATCGCCTCCCTTAACTCTCGCCTACGGCAATCAAGCTGCTCTCCGTCCGGATGTACCAGCGCCCGTCGACGAGCGCCGGCGAAGCCAGCACGCTTTCGCCGAGCCTGTTCACATGAAGTATTTCAAATTCGGGCCCGGCGCGCAGAACAAAGGTTTCCCCGTTGTCGTTCGTGAAAAACACTTTGCCATCGAATGCGACCGGGGATGCGGAGAATCCTTCGCGCTGGGCGACTCCGAGCCGTCCCTGGAAAAGCGTATCTCCGGAGTCGGCCGAGAACGACGTCACGATGCTCTGCATGTCGTTGACGATGTAGAGCTGCCCTTCGTACAGCACGGGCGACGGAACGAACGGCGAGCCGCGCGGGCTCCGCCACTCGAGGTGCGTCTCGGTCACGTCCCCCTCGCCGCCGGGGCGGATGGCCATCGTCGGCCCGGCCCGTCCCGAGGAGCAGAACAACATGCCGTGGCCCACCACCGGCGTCGGGATCACCTCGAACGTGTTGCCGTCGCAATACCAGAGCAGGCTCCCGTCGTCGGGGTTGTACGACATCACCCGGTCCTGGCTGTGGACGATGATCTCGTCGCGGCCCCCCGCGCGGATCGCGATCGGAGATCCCCACCCGACTCTGGAGCTGCGTTCGGTCAGCCAGATCTCCTCGCCCGTCTCCTTGTCGAACGCGGCGACGAAGGAACTCGACGCGATGTCCTGGTAGACGATGATGCGGTCTTCGTACAGGAGTGGAGACCCGGCGGTTCCCCAGTAATTGTCGAGGTTCCCGAGGTCCTGGTGCCAGACCAGTTCCCCATCCATGTCGAAGGCGGCCAGCCCGCGGGCGCCGAAAGACACGTAAATCCGTTCGCCGTCGGTCGTCGGCGTGGCCGACGCGTGACCGTT
>CAZTTI010000616.1:0-4331 GCA_964615925.1 uncultured Solibacteraceae bacterium | reverse complement strand
TCGGCGCCGAGTTCCTGCCCGGTGTCGGTCAGGACGACGGTCCGCGCGTTCCCATGCGTGGCGCCGTTTCGTGCGCGCCACCCGTCGACGGTCACCAGGTCGCCGATTTCCATACTGTTTCTGCGCCAACCCTGCCGCTGGATCACCGCCGGAGCCCCCATTTCCCACGCCCAGTTCTCGACTTCCCCGCTCTCTGCGTTCAGGACGTCGATGTAGAAATACACGTGGGGGTTGCTCCATTCGATCTTCGTCACCGCTCCCGTCAACGTGACCGGCTGGTCGCGATCGTATTGCGCGGCGAACGAGTGATGGGCGTCGAGCGGCGCCCCAAGCGCGACGACGAGCGCAAGGCATCCAAGAAGCGACGCGCCATGTCGTGTTTTCATAGTCCTCCTTCGGTCCCCGTCCTCAGTAGTCCCGGTCGCGCGTCAGCATGAACTCCGCAGCCAGGTCGCCGCAGGTCCACGTTCCGGAAATCGCCCGTCGGTCCGATCCGAGACGGTCAATGGTTCCGTTGGCCACGCAGCGCCGGGTTTCGCCGGACGCGTCGGCGACCTCGGCTTCGAACCGGACCGTCCAGTCGCTCGAATCGAGGGCCGCGTTCTCGAGCTCGGCCCGGTCGGTGACGGGATTGACCAGACCCGTCACCGCCGTTCCGTCCCAGTCCATGATCACGGTCAGGTCCACATGCTCTTCGCTGCCCGGCAACCCCCAGTCCCCGTGCCAGGACCCGGCGAGGGGATGGCCCTGCTGGGCCAGGGTTGTGGCCGCGAGCATCGCAAACAATGCGGCTCCAAGGACCGGAGTGTACGACCCTCGTGGCTGCTCGGCGCGTCCGGTAGGCATTTCACGGAAGTCTATCACCGTCTCTCCTCCGTCACGCTGCCGTTTCTCCCCAAACGCGCCGGGCCGTCCGGACGAGCACGTCTTCGGAGGAGCGGGCCGGATCCCTCCGGGCGTCGAGCAGTTCCTGTGGTCTCAAAAAGCTTCCGATATGGTCGGCACGATACTTGAATTTCGTCCTTCCAGTATACAGACCGCTTCCCGATGGTCTGGAACCCACCAGAAATTCCCTGATTTCCTTCCTGCACCCATGCTCCCGGCCTCCTCACGACAGGCGTCATCCGGCTGATCGAGCGTGGCTTATGAGAATGATGGGTGCACGGCGATGATCGTGCATGACCAGTCGAAGGTCCGTTTTGCATGGGAGGTTGGAATGCAGACACCATATCCTCACGCTCTTCTGGCGACGCTCCTCGGCACGTCCTTCCTGATTGGGGGGCTTTCGGTGAACGCCATGACCCAGAACGGATTCCAGCGCACACCGGAATCGTACGAACTGGGCTTTGTAGCGGTCACTTACAGCCGCACCGCGACCGCGGTGAAGCTGGAGGCGACGTACCGCCTTCCCGAGGCGGGCGGCGAAGCAAGGGTCACCCGCCGGGATGGGGCAACCGGAATCGAAATCGGACTGGAAGGAATGAAACCCGCATGGTCATTCGGCGGCGACTACAGCACCTACGTCTTGTGGGCCGTGTCCGCTGAAGGCCACATGGACAACCTTGGAGAGTTCATCCTGAAGGGCGACCGCAGCGAGTTGAACGCTTCAACGACGATGGACTCGTTCGGATTGCTGGTCACGGCCGAACCGCATTACCTCGTCGAGGCGCCGAGCCCGTTTCTCGTTCTGGCCAGCCGCGAACCCGAGGGCCAGACATCGCACCCATCTCAACACGTGGAGTTCGAGATTCGGTATTCGGCAACGCCTTACCGCTTCGAGATCGACTCGCTCGTCGGCATGCCGGAGTTCGACGGCGAGACACGCGGCGCTTTGCGCCAGGCACGAGTGGCAGTAATCCTCGCCGAACAGGCAGGGGCCAGCCAACTCGTCCCCGAAG
Source organism: uncultured Solibacteraceae bacterium (assembly GCA_964615925.1). Taxonomy (GTDB): domain Bacteria; phylum Acidobacteriota; class Terriglobia; order 20CM-2-55-15; family 20CM-2-55-15; genus JAJEDW01. The sequence continues at coordinate 2,433 of CAZTTI010000616.1, read as the reverse complement.
CGTTCGAGGCCGCCCGGGACGCGTTGCTGATGACCGAAGGCGCCGCCGAAACACGCTCGCCCACGCACGACGACGTGCAGGTGATGGCGCGACGGACCGTCCGCCTGGCCACAACGGCGGAGCGTATGGCGATCGAGGCCGAGCGGACGAGAACGGCGGAAACCGCCGAACGGTAAACGTCAGCCGACGACCATCTTCTCGACGATGTCCCCGATGATGGGAAACTTGAACCGTTCGTTCTTGTACGCCTTGTACATGCAGAGGATGAACGATGCGAACCCGGCGAGCATCACGAGCGGATAGAGGAGCGCCGTCAGGAAACCGATCGGGAAACCGATTGCTGCCGTGATGACGGTGGCGATCAACACGAAAATGAAAAATCCGATCATCACGACGAACAGGCCGATCGAGAGTGCGATCGACTGCGCCGCGTGAAACCGGACAAAGGGCCGCTTGTCCACGAGCAGGAAGATCAGGCCCGTGATCCACGCGAACAGGTAGCAGAGCACTCCGGCGACGTTGGCGTCCAGGCCCGAAGTTGGAGCCGTGGCTTGATTCTCAGATGACACGCGACCCTCCCTTGTTAGTGGTCGCGCAGAGGATAGCAGTGTCGGGGGTCGAGACTCGATCAAAAAAATTCAGATCTTCCGAAATTGCAAACGATCGGCTCAATCGGGGTCTGCCGGCCCGGATTCGACTTCGAGCCCGCCGGTAATGCCCTCGACCTGGTTCCCCACCTGGGTGGACCGCGTGATGGCAATCTCCGCGGCGGTTGAACCCTGCGGGTCGACGCTTCCGCACGAAAATGCCCGGAGCGTGCATTCCGAGGTCGTATGCACAATGCCGCGCTCCTCCATCATCCGCCGCATGAGGTCGGTGGCCTCCGCCATGTGAAGAATGGCGTTGTTCGGCCGGAAGCTGCCCACCCCGATTGCATAGTCGATCGGCATCAGCGGTTCAATGCTGCCGCCGAACACGCCGTCGTTCTTCTTGCCGAGGTCATGGGCCCCGAGATCGGCCCCCTGGTCGACCAGGTACTCGATCAGTTCCACCTCACCGAAGTTGGCCGCCATCATCAGGGGCGTGATCCCGTGGTCGCAGGCCCAGTTCACGTCCGCGCCGAGCTCCACGAGCAGTTGGATGGTCTGGAGCCTTTCCCCGGTCGACCGTCCCTGGCTGTACCCGTCGATCCACGCGTAGCCGGAAGCCGCCAGCAGCGCGTCTTCGTTGTCACTGTTGCGGATGAAGGGGTCGGCGCCGTATTCGATCAGGAGCCGGACGAGCTCGATGTCGCCCGAATACGCGGCGCGCATGAGCGAGGTCGCGAACAAGGTCCGGGGAGAGCCCCCGAAGTTCCGGCGCGACCGCGGCGTGTTGTTGACGAAGGTGTTCGGATCGGCGCCGGCGTCGAGGAGTTGCCGGATCAGGGGCAACGGATCGGTCGTCTCCACCCAGGGAAAGCCCGGGCTCCACTCCATGTTGCGGCGATCCACGGCCCAGAACAGGGGAGGAAATCCCTCGGCATCGGCATGGTTGACATCGGCGCCGCTTTCGACCAGCAACGAGGCCAGTTCGAAATGCCCGTTGTAGATTGCCATGCCCAACGCATTTTTTCCGTCCGCCGCGATCGTGTTGACGTCGGCGCCCGCATCGAGGAGGAGCCTTGCGGCCTCCGTCTGGCCTTCGCGCGCCGCGAACATCAGGGGAGTGAAGCCGCCGTTGGCATACCCCACGGGCGGGGCGTCGGGTTCGGCCTCGACGGGCACGGTCCCCTCGACACCCCGGCTGTTGGCCACGGCGATGATCTTCGAACGGACCTCGATGTCCGCGCCGTGGTCGAGCAACAACCGGACGACGCCGGGATGGTGGTCCGAAATGGCCCACATCAAGGCGGTCGTTCCGGCCCAACTCTCCCGCGCATCGACATCGGCCCCGCTGTCGAGAAGAAGCTGGACCGCATCGGGGATCCCGGTCCGGGCCGCCATCATCAACGCCGTATCGCCGTCGGGGGCGAGCGGCGTGTCGACATCCACACCCGCATCGAGAAGGGCTTCGATCATCCGGGCGTTGCCGTTGATCGCCGCGAGCCTCATCGGAGTGGCGCCGGCACGATTTGCCCGGCCGACGTCCGCCCCGAGACCGATCAACTGCCGGGCCAGGTCGAGATCGTTCCAGTGCACGGCCCAGTGGAGTGCCGTCGTCCCGTCGACTTGAGGTGTATTGAGGAAGGCCAGGAACTCGGCGGATCCGGCGCCCGCTTCCGCCTCCGCTTCGGCGAGCAGGGATTCGACAGCCTGGGCATCGCCCTGCATCACGGCGTCGGCCAAGTCCCCGGCAACGGCGACGGGGGCGACAGCCAGAAAGGAAACGACGCCCAGTACCGGCCACAGGATGCTGCATGCGAATGCGCGGAGGCGCATGGTGATTCCCCTC
>CAZTTI010000615.1:0-2513 GCA_964615925.1 uncultured Solibacteraceae bacterium | reverse complement strand
ATCTCAGTGCACCCGCGTTGAGGAGTTTCGCGCCAACGTCACGAAGATCGAGCGCAGGGGCATGGGATTGAAGGCGACTCCGGCAAAGTCGCCGAAGACGCGGGCGAGCTTTTGGCGGGTCTCGGCCTCGTCGAACCGCGTGTCGACGAAGCGGGCCAGCGTCGGGTTCGCTTCAGGGCGGATCCATTGTTCCGGCCAGGAGCCGCCACCGAGCGTGGGGACCCGGCTCTTCGCGTCGAGGACGACCTCGACCTCGCGGAATCGGGACATCAGCGACGTCATCTCTTCGGCGAATTCCAGGCGTCCGGCTTCCAGGTAGCCGATATGGCTCGCGAAGCTTTCCATGTCGGCCAGGTCGTGGGACGAGATGAGGATCGTCGTTTCCTCCGCGGCTTCGGCAAGACCGGAAACCAGGTCCTCCCGCATCATCGGGTCCAGGCCGCTGAACGGTTCGTCCAGAACCAGCAGCTTCGGCCGGTAGGCGAGCGACGAGGCCAGGGCGGCCTTCATCTTCATCCCGCGCGAGAGCGCGCGGATCTTCCGGTCGCGGGGAAGGGCGAAGAGGTCGACGAGTTCGTTCGCCCGATGATGATCCCAGGTGGGATAGAAGGGCGCGAGGTAGTCCAACAGGTACTGGACCGTCATCCATCCCGGCGGTGCTTGATTTTCGGACACATATCCGATGCGGGTGAAGTCCTCCGCGCCGAGGGCCGTCGACCCGATACCCATGACCGCGGCATGCCCTGACGTCGGCTGGATGAGGTTCATCAGAATCCTGAGCGTCGTCGTTTTTCCGGCGCCGTTGGGACCGATCAGACCGAACACGCTGCCTTCTTCGATCGCGAGGTCCAGCCCGTTGACCGCGTCCACCCCTCCGCGGAAACGTTTGACCAGGTTTTCCGTCTCGACGACGTTCATCCTTTCCTCCTTGCCGCCCGGTTCGCCCCGTCGAGCCGGCGCCAGTGACCCTCGACGGCCGCGTGCACCTCGCCGAGCTCGAGCCCGAGCTTCTTGGCCTCCACCACGAGCTGCTCCAGCTCGGTGTCGAGCAGTTGGCCGCGGTCCGTGGCGGTGGCTTCGGCCCGCCGGCTGACGACGGTGCCGCGGCCGGGGTGCACCTCGAGGATGCCCTCGGCGACGAGTTGGCCGACGACCTTGTGGGCCGTGTTCGGGTTGATTTTCAGCTCGCGGCCGAGCGCGCGGACCGACGGAAACAGGTCTCCGGCCTGGAGCTGCCCGGAGACCACGGCCTTCTTTGCGGCATAGACGACCTGCTCGTAGATCGAGAGGCCGGGCCGGAACGTGACGCGAAACGGGATCATGAGTTCTTTCGTTTCTCCACGCGCTGGGAGCAGCGACATGTGTACTAGTACAGCTAGGACACTCGATCGCGCAAGAAAAAATTTCGCGAACGTCAGAAGAAATTGCGGCTGAGCGATGGAGTCCCTATGATGGGGCTTCCAGATCCCACAACACGACGTTCGGAGTTTCCGGGAGGATGATCATGGAATCACTGGTGGAGTCGCTCAAGGACCTCCGCATACGGGAGGCGCTGGTGCAGGTACCGCAGCGGACCTGGGACATCGTCCGCACGATCCTCGGCATCTTTCTTGCGGTCATGATCGAGCGGAGCCTGATTGCGCGCGAACTGTTCGTATACACGGACGCGACCGCGTCGTGGGTCATCTCCGGCGCCTTCATCGGGTTTCTCCTGGGAGTCCTGATCGCCAACGATCGGGGATTCCATGACGCCGGTGCCCGCATTGCCGTGGCCGTCGTCTGCCTGTTGACGCTCGTCACGTTCAACAGCCTGGGATCGTTTGCCGTTCCCGCGGAGTTCCAGCCGGCGCTTCCGTACGTGTACACGTTCCTGTCGGGGATCTTCTCCTGCACGCTGAGCATCCTGACGGTCCAGCTCGTGGTGCTCCTGTCCGGCGGCAGCCCGGCCCAGGCGAGAGAATCCTGAGGCTCGGGACGGGGTCGGAAACGGGCGTCATCCCTCTTCCGGATAGATCCGCCACACCACGCCCGCCATCTTCTCCAGCGTGCGCACGACCTGGCAGCTATAACCGAACTCGTTGTCGTACCAGCAGTAGACCACGGCCGTGTCGCCGTTGGTGATCGTGGCTTTCGAGTCGACGACGCATGCCCGGCGGGAACCCACGAAGTCGCTCGACACGGCCTCTTCGGAAATCGTGTAGCCGATCTGTTGCTGCAGGCGCGAGTGGAGGGCCGTATGGCGCAGGAACCGGTTCAATTCCCCGGTGCCGACCACGCGGCTGAACTGCACGCTGATGATGGCCATCGACACGTTCGGCGTAGGCACGCGGATGGAGTTTCCCGTGAGTTTTCCGGCGAGCTCGGGAATCGCCTTGGCCGCGGCTTTGGCCGCTCCGGTTTCGGTCAATACCATGTTGAGCGGCGCGGCGCGGCCCCGGCGGGGGGGGGGGTGGGGGGTTTGGATGAGAATATGGTGGGTTGTGTTCGCGGGGTCGGGGTCCAAAGGGCCCAGA
>CAZTTI010000614.1:0-7422 GCA_964615925.1 uncultured Solibacteraceae bacterium | reverse complement strand
TCGGTTTCACCGAAATTTTCATACAGATTCCCCCTCCCTTTTCGATTCTCAGCTCGCCTGCTCGCGGTTGGGCTTGATTTACTACGTTATGGCCACCGAAGCAACGACTTCCGGAAACACTCCCTCACCGCTTTCGATCGTCGTCAATGCATGCAATTGAGCTTGGTCTGTAGACTGTGAATGGTCTAGACTTCCCTTAAACTTGCACATTGCGTGCGTTCGCCGAGGCCTCCGTGTATACAAGAAAGCCGTCCATGTCTCTGAAACTCCAGGCAATCGTTTTCATGCCCCTCCTTTTGTCCCAACCTGTGTTCGGACATCATTCGTTCGGGGCGGAGTTCGACGAGAACCAGCCCGTCACGCTCGAGGGCACTGTGGTCCGCTTCGAGTTCATGAACCCGCATTCCTGGATTCATCTCGACGTCGAAGACGCCGACGGCAACCCGATCCGGTGGTCGGTGGAAACCGGAAGCACCAACGCGTTGTTCCGACGTGGCTGGAGAAAAGATTCGCTGCGTGCTGGGGATCGCATCCGCATCGAAGCATCTCGCGCCAAGAACGGGACGAACACGGCGAACGCCAGTTCGGTCGAGCTCCCCGACGGGCGGCTCTTCGACGCCGGTTCGTCAAGGGAAACGAATTGACGCGCGTGTTGGGAGGGTTGGTCGCCGCGGTCCTTCTGATCGCACCGGCCGCAGCCGGACGGCAATCCGAACCGTCGCCGGACTTCGAACCGGGCCGACTGGATAGCGGGCGGCCCAACTTCCGCGGCGTGTGGATGAACGGCTCCATATCGGCGGCGTTCGACGTGGAAACGCATCCCGATGCGTTCGGCACACGGGGCGGAGAGTCGGTGATCGTGGATCCGGTCGACGGGACGCTGCCGTACCTTCCCGGCCGGCGAGCCGTCGCCGACGAAAACAACATGCACCGCGAACGGGATCCGGTATCGCACTGCCATCCCCATGGTCCACCCCGCGCCATGCTGCCGCCGTTTCCGATGCAGATCGTTCAGGACGGAGACTACGTCGTTTTCCTGTACGAAACCGAACACGCCGTGCGCATCGTGCCCACCGACGGGCGCCCGCACCGGGAAGGCCATTCATCGTGGTCGGGCGATTCGAGAGGGCGCTGGGAAGGCGATACGCTCGTCATCGAGGTGAGGGGCCTGAACGGCCGGCAGTGGCTCGACCAGGCGGGCAACTACCTGGACGAAAACGCCCGGGTCACCGAGCGCCTGACAATGGTGGGGCCGGACACCATCGAATACGAAGCCACCGTCGACGACCCGACCGTGTACTCGCAGCCCTGGACCCTGCGGGTGCCCTTGAGGCGGCGGCCACCGGACGTGGAGCTGCTCGAATACGGCTGCATCGAAGGAGACCAGGATTTTGCGGACTTCGTCAACTGAGGGGGATGTGTGAACCGCCGACTCCCGGTCTACTGGTTCGTTGCCGGGCTCGTGATCTCCACTCCCGCCCTGGGTCAGGAGCCCGATCTCCGGGGGATCTGGCAGGTTGAGAACACCGCGAACGTCAACCTGGAGGGACATCCCGCCGCGGATGGACTGCCGGGGGGAGAGACGGTCGTCGTCGACCCGGCCGACGGCCGGATTCCCTACCTTCCGGGAGCCGTTGTCCGGCGTGACGAGAACTACCGGAATCGCGCAACAGCCGACCCCCAGACGATCTGTTTCCAGCCGGGTGTCCCACGGGCCACGTACATCCCGGAGCCCTTGCAGATCTTTCAGGAACCGGGACGCGTCTTCATCGTGTACCAGCACGTCCACGCTTACCGGATCGTGTACACGGACGGCCGCGAGCACTACGACCCCGGGATCGAGTTCTACATGGGGGATTCGAGGGGACGATGGGAGGGCTCGACGCTGGTCGTGGACGTGAGGAATTTCAAAGAAGAGACCTGGCTCGACGGGGCTGGAAACTATCACAGCAACGCCTTGCGGGTGGTCGAACGTTACACCCGTACGTCCCCGGACCGGATGGTCTATGAAGCCACCATCGAAGACCCCGAAGTGTTCGCGCGGCCGTGGACCATCCGGATGGAGCTGGCACGACTCTCCGAGCCGGAGGCCGAGCTCGTTGAGCACGAGTGCGAGCGGGACGCAACCGGGGAGTGGCGGCACCCACCCCAGTTCAGTGGCGTGCGATAAGGTGAGGGAGTGATCGATGCTGGGAGGAACGAAACGCAATTTAGGGTGGGTGGCAGTTCGGTCTGTGGCATTGGTCCTCATACCCCTCGTCGCGGCTAGCGCGCAATCCGCGGCTGGTGGCGCATCCGACGTGAGGCTGGCCGACGCCGCCATGAATCGGGACATGAGCACAGTTCGGTCCCTGCTCGGGCAGGGCGTGGATGCGAACGCTCCCGGTACCGATGGCACGCCAGCGTTGCACTGGGTCGTCCGCGTCGATGATGCGGAAACGGCCGGGCTGCTGATCCGCGCCGGTGCCGATCCCACGAAGCCCAACTCCTATGGGGCGACGCCCTTGTATCTTGCTGCTCTCAACGGCAGCGCGGACATGATCGGTGCCCTGGTTGATGCGGGCGCCGACGTCAATTCGAGGGACCCGACCGGGGAAACCACCTTGATGACGGTTGTTCGAACCGGCAACGTTGACGCCGTCAAATTGCTACTCGACAGGGGGGCACTCGTGGATGCGCGGGATCCCCAGTTCGAGCAGACGGCCCTCATGTTCGCCGTGCGGGAAAATCATCCCGATGTCGCCCGACTCCTGATCGAACGTGGTGCGGATGTCAACGCCGCCACACGAACGGGTGAAACACCGGAGTTCGAACCGGGAAATTCACGTCCCGGATTCTCGTTCGGTGTCGGAATCATCCGGGGCGGATGGTCCGAGCGCGGTTTGAGAGCACCTATTCCGGGAGCGATGTCCCCCCTGATGTACGCCGTACGGGACGGCTACGCCGAGGTCGCAGAAATCCTCCTGGCCAATGGGGCCGAGGTCAATCAGGCCGATGCAAACGGCATTACGCCGCTGCTCGTGGCCACGCTCAACAACTGGCCGGATCTGGCCGAATATCTCATCCGTCAGGGTGCCGACGTCAACGCCATCGACTGGTACGGCCGGACACCGCTCTGGGCCGCGGTGGAAGTCCGGAACATGGACCTGCACAACGGGGTTTTCGAGAACGGCGTCAATCGCGAACCGCTGCTCGAATTGATCCGGGTCTTTCTCGATGCTGGAGCGGATCCGAACAAGAGGACCGTCGAGACGGTGCCGATTCGAACGTGGATGATGGGAATCGGGTCTTTGTCCTGGGTGGACTTCACAGGGCAGACGCCCTTCCTCCTGGCCTCGCTGGCGGGTGATCTGACCGTGATGCGGCTGCTGCTCGAATACGGAGCCGATCCGCACATCCCGACCTTTGGCGGAACGACGGCACTGATGGCCGCAGCGGGAATCAACTGGGTCGTCGACCAGACCTACGACGAAGGTCCGGAGGCGTTGCTGGACGCCGTGAAGCTCTCGGTGGAACTCGGCATGGACGTCAACGCCGTGAACTCCATGGGGTTGACCGCCGTCATGGGAGCCGCGAACCGGGGTTCCGACGATATCATCAAGTTCCTGGTCGGACAGGGAGCCCGACTCGACGTCGCCGACAACGAAGGACGGACGCCACTGACCTGGGCGGAAGGGGTCTTCCTGGCGACCCATGCCGCCGAGGCGAAACCGAGTTCGGTGACACTCGTCACACAACTGATGAGTGCGGAGGAGTGATCGGATGAATCGGCTTGTCTTCATCGGCGTGGCATTGGTTCTCGGCCTGCTCGGGAGCCAAACGCACGCCGCGTCTCTGCAGTCAGCCGCGGGAGCCGCTCCTGGGTCACCGGACGAGGCCCTGCTCGCCGAATACTGCATTACGTGTCACAACCAGAGGGCCAACACGGCGGGTTTGGCGTTGGACACGCTGGATCCCGAGCGCGTCGTCGAAGACGCTGCCGTATGGGAGCAAGTGGTCCTGAAGATCCGGACCGGCATGATGCCGCCGGCTGGCGCCAGAAGGCCGGAGCGGGAGGTTCTCGATTCTTTTGCGTCCACTCTCGAAAGCCGGCTCGACCAGGCGGCGCTCGCCAACCCCAATCCGGGAACGCCCTCCCTGGCCCGACTCAACCGAACCGAGTACGCCAACGCGGTTCGGGACCTGCTGGAACTCGACATCGACGTTACGACGCTGCTGCCGGGCGACGAATCCAGCCACGGTTTCGACAACGTCGCCGACGCTTTGAGCGTTTCTCCCGCCCTGGCTTCCGGCTACGTGTCCGCGGCCATGAAGATCAGCAGGCTGGCCGTGGGCGATCGCACGATGCTGCCTGCGGTGACCCAGTACACGGCTGGGGGACTCGAACAGGATTCCCACGTCGATGGGCTGCCACTGGGGACCCGCGGCGGGATGCTCGTCGAACATACGTTCCCGCTGGACGGGGAGTACGAATTCGCAGTCAGCGGCAACGGGTTCACGATCGACGGTGTGCGGGTCGACGTGCGCAACCCCCGGAATTTCCGGCTACCGATCGGCGCCGGACCGCACAGGCTGGGGACGTTCATCTTCGATGAAAGGATACCCGACGGCGTCGACGAACTGTGGTCGGTGTCCGGCGGTCGCGGCCGCGCGCCCAGCATCACGATCAACGGGCCGTTCAATCCCACGGGCGCCGGGGAACTGCCCAGCCGGCGCCGAATATTCGTCTGCTCTCCCCGAAGCGCCGATGAGGAACGAGCGTGCGCCACTCGGATCGTCGGAAATCTGGCTCGGCGGGCGTTTCGCCGGCCGGTCGACGATGCCGAGGTCGAGCGACTGATGCGCTTCTATGAGGACGGTAGAAGAGAGGGAGATTTTGAAGTCGGAATCGAACGCGCCCTGGCCGGGTTGCTGGTGTCTCCCGCGTTCATGTTCCGGACCGAGGCCGAACCCGCGGATCTTCCGGCTGGTTCGGTGTACCCGGTGGACGACGTCGGGTTGGCTTCGCGGCTCTCGTTTTTCCTATGGAGCAGCATTCCCGACGACGAACTGCTCGGGACCGCCATTGCCGGCCGGCTCAGCGAGCCGGGCGTCCTCGAACAGCAGGTGCGGCGAATGCTTGCCGATCCCCGCTCCGAAGCACTGACCGCCAACTTTGCCGGTCAATGGCTCGAGTTGCGCGGGCTGGCCGGGGTCGATCCGGTTCGCCCAGTGGAGCTCGCGAACCGCCTCGAAGATGAAGGTTTCAGCGAGAATCTAAGGAACGCGTTCAATCGCGAAACAGAGTTGTTGTTCCAGAGCATCGTTCGCGAAGACCGCAGCATCGTCGACCTGCTCGATGCCGACTACACCTTCGTGGACGAACGACTGGCCCGGCACTACGGCATTCCTGGAATCACCGGGAGCTATTTCAGGAGAGTCAGCCTGGACGCGGACGGCCCGCCGCGCCGCGGCATCCTGGGGCACGGCAGCATCCTGACATTGACATCGGCTCCGAACCGCACTTCCCCGGTGGTCCGGGGACAGTGGATTCTTGAGAACATCCTGGGTTCACCAGCACCGGATCCTCCGCCGGGTGTCGAAACGGACCTGGATGCGGATCCCGACGCCGTCGAGATACAGACGTTGAGAGAACGCCTGGAAGCCCACCGGGCCAACCCCGTGTGTTCCTCCTGCCACCAGATCATGGATCCGATTGGTCTTGCGCTGGAGAACTTCGATCAGATCGGCAAGTGGCGGAACTTCGATGGAGAGGCGCCAATCGATGCTTCGGGCCAGCTTGTGGACGGGACGAGGCTTTCCGGGGTGTCGGACCTGCGGGAGGCGCTTCTCGATCGGTCCGATGCTTTCGTCACTACCGCGGTAAAGAAGCTCATGACATATGCCCTCGGCCGACCCGTGGACTACTACGACATGCCGGCCGTCCGGGGTGTCGTTCGCGAGGCGGCCGAGAACGACTACCGGTTTTCTTCACTTCTGCTCGGGATCGTGAGGAGCGTCCCGTTCCAGATGAGGGTGAAGAGCGCCGAAGACTCGGCATCGGATGCCGATGTCGCCGTGAACCAGAGAGTGAACGATTGATTCGTTGAGGTATCGTAATCCGGGTCCGCTTCGGAGGGTCAGATGATGGGATTCATCGCGAAAAAACACCTGTCGCGCCGCACGTTCATCCGCGGTGCCGGCGTCACAATGGCTTTACCTTTTCTCGAGTCGATGGTCCCGGCCGCTACGCCCTCGAGGCAGACCGCTCGGAACCCCACGCGACTCGGATGCATTTATTTTCCGCACGGGGTCACGCAGGACAAGTGGAAACCGGCGACGGTGGGCACCAGTTTCGAGTTTACCGAAATCCTGCAGCCGCTCGAGCCGTTCCGCGATCGATTGAACGTGATCAGCGACATGAGCCATCCCCAGGCCTATGGGGCGGGTTCGGCGACCGCCAACCACCAGCGATCGTCGGCCGTATTCTTGAGCGGCGCTCCGGCCCAGTTCGGTGACCAGGCCTACCTGGGCATCACGATGGACCAGGTTGCCGCACAGAAGATCGGACAAAACACGATTCTGCCTTCACTGGAGCTGGCGATTCAGGAGGGGAGTCCGAGTGCCGGAACGACCTCGGCTTACAGCAATACGATTTCCTGGCAGGGGCCGACCTCTCCGCTCCCGATGCAGAACAACCCGCAGGTCGTCTTCGAACAGTTGTTCGGCGAGGGAGCGACCGAGGAGGAACGACGGAAACGCCGAGAGCAGTCCCTGAGCCTTCTGGACTACGTGCTGGGCGAAGCCACTTCGCTTCGGAACGAACTCCCGGCGAATGACCGAGTCCGGATGGAGCAATACCTGGACGATGTGCGCGAAATCGAGAGGCGGGTCGAGAGAGCGGGCCAGCAGATTCCCTCCGACCTTGATGTCGGAGCCGCGCCGGTCGGTATCCCCAGAGACTTCGAAGAACACCTGAAGCTGATGTTCGATCTGATGGTCCTGGCGTGGCAGGCGGACATTACCCGTGTCTCGACGCTGTTGATGGCGAAAGAACTCAGCAACACGACCTTTCCGAAAAGTGGAGTGTCCGACGGCTTCCACAACCTGTCCCACCACGGCAACGGCCGGGAAATGATGGATCGGTTCGCGGTCATGAACCGGTATCATCACGGCCTGTTCGGGTATCTCCTCGGAAGGCTCCGCGACACGCCCGACGGCGACGGGAACCTGCTGGATCACTCCATGGTTCTGTGGGGAAGCGGCCTCGGTAATTCGCACGAGCACAACCACACGCCGTTACCCGTCATCCTGGCCGGCGGCGCCTCGGGCCGGATCGAGGGCGGGCGCCACATTCAGGTCGAACCCTACGGCACCACCATGTGCAATCTGTTGCTGTCCATGCTCGACAAGCTCGATGTGGGAGTGGAGAAGTTCGGCGAC
>CAZTTI010000613.1:0-2545 GCA_964615925.1 uncultured Solibacteraceae bacterium | reverse complement strand
GATTCTTAGCACGGATCGGCCGCAGGGGGGGCCGGATTTTCACAGCGATTTCCACACGAGCGCCGGGGGGAAGGGGCGGACGACCCGGACGAAGGGCTTTCCCGATCGATTGGTTGACATAATAACTATTATGCGACGTTGCAAAAACCTCCAGAACACATGCCCGGCCGGCGCCGCCGTCTCCGCGGCTGCTTGAAACGCTCTCCCGCAGGGTCGATAATTAACCCGTGAACGTCGTCGACACCTTCCAACGTCCGCTCAAGGACCTGCGGCTCTCGGTGACCGACCGGTGCAACTACCGCTGCAACTACTGCATGCCGCTCGACGAGTATGCCTGGAGTCCCAAGGAGGAACTGTTGACCTACGAGGAACTCGTCCGCCTCGTCGGCATCTTCCTGGAACTCGGCGTCGAGAAGGTGCGCCTGACCGGCGGCGAACCCCTGGTCCGGAGCGACCTCGAGGATCTCGTCCGCGCCCTTTCTGCGCTCGAAGGCCTGGATGACGTCTCGCTGACGACGAACGGGGCCTTGCTCGCGGACAAGGCCGAGGGCCTCCGGGCCGCCGGCCTGGGCCGCATCAACGTCAGCCTCGACACGCTCCGCGCCGACCGCTTCGCCGAGTTGACGCGCCGCGGCAATCTCGCCCAGGTCCTCGACGGGATCGATCGGGCCCGGACCGCCGGCCTCGCCCCGATCAAGATCAACACGGTGGTCATGCGCGGGGTCAACGAGGACGAGATCCTCGATGTGGTCGAATATTGCCGGGACCGGGATTTCGAGTTGCGCTTCATCGAGTTCATGGACGTCGGCAATGCCAACAATTGGACCATGGAGCGCACCGTCACCAAACGCGAAATCCTGGACACCATTGGCGCACGTTATCGGCTCGAAGCCGTCGGCCGTCCCGACGGCCGCGCTCCCGCCGAGGAGTTCCGGTTCCTCGACACGGGTCAAGTGCTCGGCATCATCGGCTCGGTGACCGAACCGTTCTGCTCGAGTTGCACGCGTGCGCGCATGACGGCGGACGGGCGGTTCGTGACGTGCCTGTTCTCTGAATCGGGTTTCGACCTGCGCACGCCGATGCGCGGCGGCGCGAGCGATGAGGAAATCCGCCGCATGATCGCCGGCGTCTGGAACGGGCGTGTCGATCGTTATTCGGACCGGCGGTGGGACTCGATTCGTCAGGGAAAACCCGTTTCCGCTGGGCGCAAGATCGAGATGATCACCCTCGGCGGGTAGAGCTGGACGCAAAAAAGGCTTCGGGGGCCGAAGCCTCCCGAAGCCTTGTCGAGCCACTGCGGTGGCCGTGTTACTTCTTCTTCTTAGTCGCCTTTTTCTTGGTGGCCTTTTTCTTCGTGGCCTTCTTCTTGGCGGCCTTCTTCTTGCCAGCCTTCTTCTTGGCGACCTTCTTCTTCGCTTTCTTCTTGCTCGGAGCTTTCTTCTTCGTAGCCATATTCGGTTTCTCCTTAATCTCTTTCTGTCGTTGTTCTTCGTTCGTGCATCACGTCGAATGCGTCATTTCTTCCGACGCCTTCCGACGATCGATCACCGGTTGACGTCGGACATCAACCGGTAATTGATGCACCTTGGTACTTTCCTATAAACGCGTGATGTTTTCCAGTGAAGAATGCAAATCCCGCAGGTCGGACTTCGGGGCTCAACCGAGTCCGTAGCGTTTGATCTTGTTGATCAGGCCCTGGTGACTCAGGCCAAGACGGCGCGCCGCCTTGCGTCGATCGCCTTCGGTTTCGACGAGAACGTCGCGGATCATTTCGATCTCGAGCGCGGCAACACGCGCCTTGAGCGGATGATTTCCGTCGACGTTGGGAACGCGCGCGACGAGGCCGGCTACCGCGGGGCCGCCGTTTGCGACCGCATCGGAAAGGTCCTCGCGAGCGATGACGTCGCCGGACGTGAGGACAAGGGCGCGCTTCACCTCGTTCTCAAGCTCCCGCACGTTGCCCGGCCACGCGTACGTCGTCATCGCGGCGAACGCGTCTTCTGAAAACTTTTTCGCAGCGCCTCCGTGGGCGTGGAGAAAGTGCGTCGCGAGAAGCGGAATGTCTCCCCTCATCTCGCGGAGCGACGGCATCCGGAGGTGGACGGTGTTCAGTCGGAAATAGAGGTCGGGGCGGAACGTGCCCTCGTCGATGGAATGGGAAAGGTCCTTGTTCGTCGCGGCGACGATGCGAACGTCGACGGCCACGGGCCGGCGTCCACCGACCCACTCGACTTCCCTCTCCTGGAGCACGCGCAGCAGCTTGGCCTGGGCGGCCGGGTTGAGATCTCCGATCTCATCGAGAAACAACGTGCCACCGGAGGCGGACTCGATCCGGCCGATGCGGCGTTCCACGCCGGTGGCCACCCCCTTCTCGATCCCGAAGAGTTCGGCTTCCACCAGCGACTCGGGAAGCGCCGCGCAGTTGACGGCGACAAACGGTCCGAGGCCCGACGCTCGATGGATCGCCTGTGCGACGAGCTCCTTCCCCGTTCCGCTCTCGCCCGTCACGAGCACCGGCAGCGGTGAGGGCGCGACGCGAGCGATC
>CAZTTI010000612.1:0-4741 GCA_964615925.1 uncultured Solibacteraceae bacterium | reverse complement strand
GAGGGCTCGATCGACGGTGCGTCTCATACGCTCCCGAAGAGCTTCCTTCGGAGCCCGGAGTTGATTCGATCACCCACCCAGTTCAGACCGGTGGTGATGACGAACAGTAGTACACCCAAGAAGAACAAGACGCGGTAGTGGTCGCCGCCAAAGACAACTTCGCCGAGCTCGGCCGCGATGGTGGCCGACATCGTCCGCGCGGGTTCGAAGGGATCGAGCGACATCTGAGCGGCGTTTCCGGACACCATGAGGACAATCATCGTCTCCCCGATCGCCCTTCCAGTACCGAGGATAAGGGCCGCGCCGATCCCCGGACTCGCCGCGGGAAGGACGACGCGCACGGCGGTTTCCACCCGGGAAGCCCCGAGCGCCAATGAAGCTTCCCGGTAAGTACCGGGAACAGCACGAAACGCATCCTCGGCAATTGTGTAGACGATCGGAATGACGGCCAGCGAAAGCGCGATCCCCGCCGTGAACGAATTGAGGAGTCCGAGTCCCAGGATCGCACTGGCCCAGGGCGCCAGCACGATGAGGGCGAAAAATCCCACGACCACGGACGGGATTCCCGCCAGAAGCTCGACGACGGGCTTGATCCACTCGCGGAGCCGGACCGGCGCGAATTCCGCCGTGTACAAGGCGGCGGCCAGCGACAGCGGCGTCGCAAAGATCATGGCGACGAGCGTGATCTTCAGGGTGCCGATCAGAAGCGGATAGACGCTGAACCGGGGATTGCCGACCGACACGGGTTGCCAGTCGAAAGGCGCGCGGAACATCGCGAGAAGCGAGGTTTCCCGGACCGCGCCGGTGAACAACGGCCAGGCTTCCCGGGCGACGTAAACGAAGATCAGGAAGATGATCGAAATCGCAACGAGGGAAACGGCAAAAATCGCCATTTCGGCGGCCCGATCCAATCGCCGTCGCCAGGCGGAATTGCCGCCGGCCCGACGTCCGCCCACCGAGCCGGTGCTGTCGCTCCCCTCCCCGTTCCCCGTAGGAATCCGGGAGCGTTTCGGGCTAACGGTCACGGCGTCGCACTCTCCTCCACCGAGTCGGCCGCCGACGGGCGCTCACGGCAGAGGATAATAGCCGGCCTCGGAGACGACGGCCTGCCCTTCCGGGCTCAGTGTCCAGTCGATGAAGTCGGCAATGATACCGTCAGGCTCGCCGATGGTATAGAAGTACAGGCTCCGGCTCAGCGGATAAGCGTTCGACAGCACGTTCTCCTCGGTCGGCTCGATCGGGGCGTCGCCTTCGACCGGACTGACCGCGATCGTCTTCACACCCTCGGCGTAACCGATGCCTCCGTAGCCAACGCCGTTCGCATCGCGCGCGACCGCGTTGATCACCGCGGCGGTACCCGGAAGGGACTGATACGCCGGCGCGAAGTCGTCATCGTTCATCACCACTTCCCGAAAGTAGCCGTACGTTCCGGAACTGTTCTCCCGGCCGTAGAGCACGATCGGGACATCCGCGCCTCCCAGCTCGCTCCAGTTCGTCATCTCCCCGCGAAAGACCCTGTAAATCTCGTCCATCGTCATATTGCCGACGGGGTTGCTCGTGTGAACAAAGACCGCCAGGGAATCGAGCGCCACGGAAATCTCGCTGACCTCGGCACCCCGCACTTCACGGGCCTGCTCTTTTTCTTCATCACGCATCATGCGTGAAGACTGAGCGATGTCGGTCGACCCGTTGATCAGGGCCGCGATGCCGGTGCCGCTGCCGCCGCCCGTGACCTGGACGATCACATCGGGGCTCCCCTGCATGTAGACCTCCGCCCAGCGTCCCCCCAACTGAACCATGGTATCGGAACCCTTGACGGTAATGGAGTTCTGCTCGGCCGGAGGCGTGCACGCCGAGCCCACCAACGAGGCGCAGCCCACCACCAGGACGGCCCAAATCGACATGCGGTTTCGAGTGTTCATGATGCGCCAAGAATACCGCATGCCGGATCAACCGAACGTGAACGGGGAGCAAACTGTTTGTAACACTTTCGTGACATTTCAACCCGTTCACCTAGAGTTCACAAACATTACAAAGCACTTATGGCACATAGAAATCGGCGGTGGCGCATCCGGGACGGCCGTCAATACACCAGATCGAAGGCCTTTTCCGACCATGCCCAGAGTCCTCCTAGTCGACGACGACCGAAGCACGGTGCAACTGATGCGGTCCAACTTCGAACGCGAAGGCTATCAGGTCTCAGCGATTGCGGATGCCCGTGTCGCGATGGCCGAGATGCGGCGCTTCCAACCCGATCTCGTCATGCTGGACGTGCTCCTCGCCGGCACGGACGGCCTGGATCTCTGCCGCCAGATCCGCCGGAGCAAGGACCTCGCGGAAGCGGGCCTCATCATCGTCAGCACGCTCGCCTCGGAAACCGATCGCGTGGTCGGGCTCGAGGTCGGCGCCGACGACTATGTTGCCAAACCATTCAGCAGCCGGGAGTTGATGGCCCGAGCCCGGGCGGTCCTGCGTCGGCGCGACCAGCGAATCTCCGAGAACCAGGCCATCCGCTGGGACAAGCTCCTCGTCGACCCCCATCGCCACCTCGTCCAGGTGGGCTCGCGTCAGGTCGAGCTGAGCGCCCTCGAGTTCCGCCTTCTCCACTTCCTGGCCATGCACCACGGTCACGTCTTCTCCCGCGACCAGCTTCTCGACCGGGTCTGGGGGACAGACAAGAGCGTCACCCCGCGAAACGTAGACGTGTGCATCCGGCGCATCCGCGAGAAGATCGAAACCCGGCCCGAGACCCCCCGGTATATCCAGACCATACACGGCGTCGGCTACCGCTTCGGTGGCGACCGCGACTGATCCCCGGACGGCCGACCTCCGGCGCCGATTTGGAAGCTTGTCTTCGATTTGTAATAATCCTGTGGTACTCAAGTCTGCCTGAAATCGATCCGGCGGCCGGAACCGTTTCTTTCCGAAAGACATCAGTGACCGCACTCGCCGCTATCGACATCGGAACCAACGCGATACGCCTCGTCATCAGCGATGTCGACCGGAAGCTGTCCACCCGGACCATTCAGAGCTTTCGGGAGCCGGTACGACTGGGCCAGGAAGTCTTCACCGAGGGGCGGATCAGCGAACAAACAATCACGCGCGCGGTCGAAGCCTTCAACCGCTTCCGGGCGCGGATCGACGAGAACGCGGTCTCCCATGTGAAGGCGGTGGCGACCAGCGCGGTCCGGGAGGCCCAGAACAGCGAGATCTTTCTCGATCGCGTGCTGCAGTCCAGCCGGATCGAGGTCGAGGTGATCAGCGCCCAGGAAGAGGCGCGGTTGATTCATCTCGCGGTGGCGCGCGCGGTGGACTTCAAGAATCGCGTCGCGATGCTCATCGATATCGGCGGCGGCAGCGTGGAGATCACGATCGCCACCGACAAACGCATCATGCTGGCCGAGAGCTACAAGATGGGCAGCGTGCGCCTCTTGGAAATCCTCGATGAACACACGCTCGGAGAAGCCAAGTTCAATCGAATGGTCGTGGAGTACGTCGACGCCACCTACCGCCGGATGCGGAAGGCAATGGGGAAACAGAAGATCGAGCTCTGCGTGGGCACCGGCGGAAGCATCGAAAGCATGGGCGAGCTACGCCAGCGGCTCTACGACAAGAACAGCAGCCAGAAGATCACTGCTGATGAACTTTCCAGGCTCGTGGAACATCTCGAATCAATGACGACCGAGGAGCGCGTTGAACGCCTTCAGTTGCGCCCCGACCGGGCGGATGTGATCGTCCCGGCAGCGATCGTCCTGCACGCCATGGTCGAGCGGACAAAGGTTCCGGAGGTCGTCATTCCGGGTGTCGGGTTGAAAGACGGCGTGCTCCTCGATCTCGCGAAAGACGTGTTCTCCGGGCCGCTGCTCCCGGAGGACCAGATCATCGATTCGGCGATGCAGTTGGGCCGGAAATTCAATTTCGACGAAGAGCACGCCACCATCGTCGCACGGTTCGCGACGGCGATCTACGACGCCACCGCGCCACTGCACAACCTCGGCGGACAGAACCGGCTGCTGCTCGAGGTGGCGTCCCTGCTCCACGACATCGGATACTTTCTCAATCTCTCCGGACATCACAAGCACACTCATTATCTGCTGACGGCGTCCCCTCTCCTTGGGCTCTCGTCCGCCCAGATGGCCATCGTGGCGAATACCGCCCGCTATCACCGGAAGTCGTTCCCGAAGGTTCAACACGAACACTACCGGACGCTGCCTTCGAAAGACCGGATCATCGTGTCCAAGCTCGCGGGCATCCTCCGGCTGGCGGACGCAATCGATTACGAACACGGAGGCAAGGTTTCCGATGTGGAGGTCGAGGCGTCGAAGAACACGGTCACGCTCCGGCTGAAGGGAGAGGGCGACCTCTTGCTGGAGAAGTGGGCCCTGACCAAGAAGGCGACTTTGTTCGAGAGCGTGCTTCCGGCGAAGGTGAACGTCGAGACATGAAGGCAACGAGTGACATTACCGGAAAGCTGATCGCGGTCGAGGGCCTCGACGGCTCGGGAAAATCCACGCAGATCTACCTGCTGAAGCGATGGCTCGAGTTGAAGGGCTACAAGGTGTTCTTCACCGAGTGGAACTCCTCGGCCATCGTGCGTCAGGCCACTCGAAAGGGAAAGAAGCGCCAGCTCCTGACGCCCACGACGTTCTCCCTGATCCACTGCACCGATTTCGCCGACCGGTACGAACGGAACATCCTGCCCTTGCTGCACGCCGGGGCGATCGTCCTGGCCGACCGCTAC
>CAZTTI010000611.1:0-2948 GCA_964615925.1 uncultured Solibacteraceae bacterium | reverse complement strand
CCGATGGTACTGCGCGGGCGACTGCGTGGGAGACTAGGTCGTTGCCGGGATTTAATAAAAGCCCCGTCTGCCGAAAGGCCGACGGGGCTTTTTACTTGAACGTCGCCCCATGACCCGACCGAAACCCATCTGCCTCACATTCGACAACGGGCCGGACCATCGAGCCACCCCGCACGTCCTGGACACGCTCGCGCGCCACGGTGTCCACGCCAGCTTCTTCGTGGTCGGACGAAACCTCGAGTCCGAGGCCGGCCACACTCTCGTCCGCCGGGCTCGCGACGAGGGTCACCGGATCGGCAACCATACGTTCTCCCACGGACCACCGTTCGGGGCGATGCGTCGACCGGAAGCGGCCGTCGAAGAGATCGAAAGAACGCAGTCGCTCATCGGTGACCTGTCGGACCAAGACCGGCTCTTCCGGCCGAACGGCAGCAGTGGGGGCAAGCTGGACCGCCACCTCATGTCGAAGATCGCCTACGAACACCTCCGGGCAGGTGGATACACGTGTGTTCTCTGGAACAGCGTGCCCGAGGACTGGATCGATCCGGACGGCTGGGTCGGCAAGGCTCTGGCCGACGTCCGGCGCCTGGAGTGGCCCGTCATCGTCGTCCACGATCTTCCCACCGGGGCCATGGATCACCTGGAGTCCTTTATCCTCGCCGTCCGGGACGCGGGCGCCGATTTCACGGTCGAATTTCCTTCCGACTGCGTTCCGTTGCGGCGCGGCGTTCCGCAATGGGACATGAACCACCTGACGACGCCCTGACCTCTTAGCCTTCGGACTCGATCGGTTTCCAGACGTAACGTTTCGCGAGCGCAAGTGATCTTCACATGGAGCACGTCGTCAAGGAGGTGTGCCATGACCATTCGAACGATCCTCTGCCCAGTCGATTTCTCCTCAACATCCGAGCGGGCGTTCGAATACGCGGTGACCCTGGCCGGGAATCTCGACGCCGCGCTGCGCCTCGTTCATGTGAACTCGCCGGTCCCGGTGATGATGACCCACCCGGTCGCGCTGACCGGCGCGCCGACCAATGGCGGGGATCTGGAAAGGCGGCGCGAGAACACCGCGCGGGCCCTTCTCGATCAAATGGAAACACGAGCGCGCGGTGCCGGAGTCCAGGTGACGAGCACGGTCCACACCGGCGATGTTGACAGGGAACTTTATTCGGAAATCACGGAAACGAAGCCGGACCTCGCGGTGATGGGAACCCATGCGCGGCAAGGCTTCGACCGCTGGCTCTACGGTTCGGTCACCGAGAAGACAATCCGGCATTGCCCGGTTTCGATCCTGGCCATTCCCGAGTCGCAGGATACTGTCGGGCCCGTGCCGCCCGGTATCGGGAGAATCCTGATGGCCACCGATTCGGTACGGGGAATCGAGCGCATGCTCGACGCTACCGGCCCGCTGCACGCTGACGCGGAGATCGAGGTCCTCCACGTCATCGGGGAGCCGGCCGAGTCCCGGGATGCCCTCGTTGGCCTCTCCACCGTTCTCGATCGGATCGCGTCGCGTCGAGGCATGCAGCGCGACCGATTCGTTCCCCAGATCGAAGTCGGGGCTCCCGACGACCGCATCCTCACCGCGGCCGCACGGTCTCGCCCCGACCTGATCGTGGTGAACCCGCACGATCGAGGTGCCTTCGCGCGCCTTTTGAGCCGTTCGACTACGGTAGGTATAGTGCGTGAGGCCCCCTGTCCGGTGATGACGGTACCCGACCAAGCACTCGGAGAATCGCCAGGCCTCTCACGGCACTGAAATCAGTTGCAGCTCCAGGTTCTCCGTCTCTCCCGGAGCCACGGCCACCGCCGTGCCCTGCGAAAAGATCGGGGAGACGACCTGCGGATCCATCAGGGCGTTGGGATCGATTCCTCGAAACGCAAACGCGGTGTACACCGCCGGGCGAACGCCGGAGGAGATCACGAAACGGCCGGAGGCGTCGGTCCGGGTGACGCGGTATGCGCCCGGGTCGTCGCGCCGCGCGGGCTCGGGCAGCAGGGCGACGTGAGCCGAACCCACTGCCGCGCCGGATTCGTCCACGACGATGCCTTCGACCCGGCCTCCGTTCCCGCGAAGTTCGAAGACCAGCGGCCCCGCGGGCGGGCTTTCGATGTCGAAGGCAATACCCGTGACGTTGGCGGTTCCGAGGCGGACCGAGTCCAGGTAGAAGCCGCCGGGCATGGTATGCGGCATCACCCCGGCCCGGTAACGGCCCCTCGTGATCCCCGTAATCTGGAAGGTTCCGTCATCCTGGGTCACTCCGTCGTCAGAGTAGGACATCATCTGGAGCCACCCATTCACGTAGAAGTCCCGCGGTCGGGCGTCGTCGAGCATCAGGTCGGGCAGGATTCTCCAATCCCTCGTCCCCCTCGTCGCCAAAGTCGCCGCGCCCGTCGGGACGTCCCGGAACACGAACTGCCCTTCCACTTCGAAATTCGGTTCGATCGAGACGACCAGTTCTTCGACGTCCTCGTCTCCGACGCTGACGACCTGGTGCCCGAGATTCGGCTGCAACCTCTGGCGGTCCGACGTCCGGGGCTGATAGCGCACGTAGAGGTCGTATTCGCCGGGCATGACGTTCCGTAACTCGAAACGGTCCCCGTCCGGGCTTTCGGCATAGTTGGGCACCTGCCAATCGGCCAGGGTCATTCCCCCGGTGAGGCGGGGTGTCAGAAAGAACGCATAGGTTACCGGTTCTCCGAAAAAGACCGGGTTATCGACGCGGCCGTGCACGGAATAGCCTTCCGCGCCGGAAAGGGTGAGGTTGAAGAGCGTGTTGCTTCCTGGCTGCAACTCGAGCGGTGCGGCGCGGTCGATATCCTGGAAGCCCGGGAAATAGGTCGCCGTCCCCGGGTCGTACTCCGCGTTCGAGGACGCGGGCCCGCCCGCGAGCCGCGAGGCGCGCACGTAGTACTCTCCGGGAGGGACGCGGTCGAACACATAGTCT
>CAZTTI010000610.1:0-3305 GCA_964615925.1 uncultured Solibacteraceae bacterium | reverse complement strand
AGGGTGCCGGTGACCGGGAACCGGCTGAACAGGACGCGTCCGCGCACACCAGCCACCCGCCCGTAGCGGCCTTCTTCCACCGGGAACGCGAGAACGCGGGACTCGATTCCTTCGAAATCGATCCGGATCGGTTGCGCGTCGTTGTTCTTTTTTTCGTCGTCGTCACCGCCCCCCGGGGCTTTCGGTTCACGCGAGCCGGAGTCGAAGGGGGAGACGGTATCGCGACGAAGCGGCAGCAGGTACGGGCGGGAGCCCTTGGGGAAGCCGAGGTCGAAATACATGCTGTCGTACACAGGATTGAACGTTCGTCTAGAGATGAAGTAGAGGTACAGTCCCGCGGGGTCGAAGCTCGGGAAGCCGTCGAAGAAGTCCTCGATCGCGGAGAGATCGACGCTCTTGCCCGTGTCGACTTCGCGCAGGCGGAGAATGCTCCCGCGGTGCGATGTCGAGATGCCGTAGGCGATCCATCGGCCGTCGGGCGACCATGCGGCGCCGTGGATCCGGTTGTACCGGCTGCGGTCGACGACGCGGGCCCGGCCGCGATCGACATCGACGAGAATCAGTTCGTGACGATTGTTGGTGATGAGCAGGCGGTTGGGCGCCCGACGGCGGGTGCGCCCCGTCTTCTTCCGCGTCTGTGCCTTGCCGGTGTCCTTTCCAGTGTTCAGGCCCGCCGGCGAGACGTAGAGCCGGGTGGGCCTCCCGAAGTCATGGTGAATCTTCCGGACCACGGAACCGCCGGTGGCGTCGAACACGACCACGCACTCGTCTCCGTCCTCGTCGCTCAACGCCACGATCTTCTTCCCGTCGGCCAGCCAGGACGCGAGCCGGTAGCGGGTTCCAGACACCGCTCCGTACCGCAGGGGGGCTCCCTCCCACAAGCTCATCCCGACCAGGCCACCACGGAGCACCGAGACCATCGAGTGGCCCTTGGGGTGCAGGTCGAACGATTCCAGGTATTGGCCGGGATGGACGTACCGGCGGATCAACTGGCCGCCGCTGCTGCGGATGCGGATGTCGATCTTCTCTCCGCGCCCGGTCGCGGTATCGAACGCGTAGAGGTCGGCGCCCGCATGGTAGACGATGCGTCTTCCGTCGGTGGCGGGGAACCGCACGTAGAACTCGGTGTGAAAAGTGTGCTTCCGGATCGCGCGCCCCGTCGGCGTCGACGAGTAGAGGTTCCCGTGCCCTTCGTGATCGGAGAGGAAATAGATGCGGTTTCCGATCCACATCGGGCTCGCGAGGTTTCCCTCGAGCCGGATCAGTGGCACGAAATCGCCGCGGCCGTCGCGGTCCATCCAGATCGTGCCGGCCGTGCCGCCCCGGTACCGCTTCCAGCGCGCCGGGTCGCCGGAGTTGCGGCCGACGACGATCCCTTTCCCGCCGGGCTCGAACGAAATCGCCCGTGCGGGACCGAAGGGCAGGACCGAGGGGGGCCTCCCGTCGACGGGAACTTCGAGCAGGCGGAGCTGACCGGAAAAGGGCACCCTCCAGTCCGACGCGGCAATCACCCGCGAGCCGTCCACGCTCCAGCCCACCACCTGGGTGAGGGCCCCCATCCACGTCATCCGTCGTGCGGGACCGCCCTCGGCGTCCATCAGGTAGACCTCGGCCGGGCCATCGTCGCTCCCGGTGTAGGCGACGAGCCGTCCGTCCGGGGACATGCGCGGTGTCGAACAGCGTCCCGGATTGGCCGTCAGGCGCCGCGCTGTTCCTCCGGCGAGACTTCCGGTCCAGAGGTCATCTTCGCTGACGAACACGACGCGGTCGTCGTGAACGGTGGGGTGACGGTAATAACCGAACTCGCGGGGCATTTTTGGTGTCGCCTCCGTCTAGGTAGGCCTGGATGTCATTGATCAATCGAGCGTTATCGATGCCGTGGCACGCGGCGGGGGCTCGTTCGAGCTTACCCAGCCCGCGCCGGAGAACGTTGAGGCCGCCGCGACGGTTTCCCTTGTCCAGGTGATGGAGGCCCACCGCCACCTGGACCAGGCCCTGAGCGAACGCGCGGGTGGCGCCGGACGAC
Source organism: uncultured Solibacteraceae bacterium (assembly GCA_964615925.1). Classification (GTDB taxonomy): domain Bacteria; phylum Acidobacteriota; class Terriglobia; order 20CM-2-55-15; family 20CM-2-55-15; genus JAJEDW01. The sequence continues at coordinate 1,279 of CAZTTI010000610.1, read as the reverse complement.
GCCCTCCACCAGTCTTCCCAGAACTCGTGAGCTTCGAAATAGTGGCCCTCGTTGAATGCGCGGATCCCGCTTTCGAGCCAATTGGACACTGTGGCCTAAGGTATTGAATTCTCGTGGTTTCGGTCGAATGGACCCTCGCAAACCCTTGATAATACTTCACCAGGGCCTGGTCCGTGCAATCCCTTTTTATCGGCAGGCGGCGATGTTTTGCTTGCAAAAGACAGAAGCGAGCAGGGATCATGGACCATTGGTGTCGGGACGGCGGTTCCGGCCATCAACGTGGGACGGCGGAGCCGTCCCGGGAGGGATCATGGGACCGATTCTGTTTTGCGACCGATGTCGCGGGATCCAAGTCGGATGGAACCGAAAATTCATCGCACACGTTTTCGCCTGCCGGGTGCGGACACCGCGCGTCCTCCGGTGGGTGCCATACGGCGTGGCCCTCGTCGCCGCCGTGTCTCTGTTTTCGACACCGACGGCCATGGTGAGCACGGCCGAGTCGGCTCCTGAAGCCGCCCCGGTGGTTTTCGACGCCGGCCCCGACTCGGCGTCGGCCGAAATGTCGGCCCACAGCCCGATTTCGGATCCCATGGTGGCCTCCGTCCTCGGGTTGCTCGAGCAGAATTCCCGGATGAACGCCGTGCGCCAGGCGCGGATCGCGCGTGCCGTCGTGGCGAGCGCCCGGAAGTACGACGTGGATCCGTACCTCGTCGCCAGCGTCCTGCTCGTCGAGAGTAGCGGCGATCCGTTCGCGATCTCGAACAAGGACGCGGTGGGCATCATGCAGATCCATGTCCCGACATGGGGCGCGCTGGTCGAAACGGAGCAGATCAACCTGTTCCGGATCGAAGACAACATCGACCTCGGAACACGCATCCTCGCCGACTATACGGGCCGGCACGGCCTTTCCGACGGCCTGATGCGGTACCTCGGCGCCCCCGGGGCGACCGAAGAAGCCCTCCGATACGTGGCCCGGATCGAAGGCATCTATCTGAACCGCAACGCGGACTGACCCGCCTTTCGCCCGGTCCCACGACCGGGCGAGGCTCCCGCACCCCTGTCTTCTTTTCCAAGATGTTGAATCTCCAGTGGCTTTGTGTGTCCGGTGAATTCTTTATTGCATTAGTATAAGAATAAGTTGACTACGATATGCTCAACCTTCTATACTCCCATTTGCACGACTGTGACGCGAGGAGATGACGCAAATGAGCAAGATTTTGGGAATCGATTTGGGGACGACCAACTCGGTGGTTGCGGTGATGGAAGGCGGTGAGCCCGC
>CAZTTI010000609.1:0-4149 GCA_964615925.1 uncultured Solibacteraceae bacterium | reverse complement strand
TGTTCGACTTCGACAAGTCGGACATCCGCACCGACCAGGTCGCACGGCTCCGTTCGAACGCCCAGTGGCTTCGGGACAACCCAACGGTCCGTTTCACGATCGAAGGCCACGCCGATGAACGTGGAACCCAGGAGTACAACATCGGCCTGGGAGACCGGCGCGCGACCGCCGTCCGTGAGTTCCTGCTCTCGGAAGGGATCGCCCCCGACCGCATGCGGACGATCAGCTACGGCGAGGAACGCCCCCTCTGCGCCGAGCAGAACGAAGCGTGCTGGCAGCGAAACCGGCGCGCTTCTTCCGTCCTGAACCCCTGACGCCGATGACGAGGACCGCGTGGGCCGATCGGGCTCACGCGGTCCGCGAAACTGTGGCGATCCTGCCGCCAACCGGATCCCGCCGAAACGTTTCTGCCACGGTGACGGCTCTCGATTCACGCCAAGTCCTTGGATCCGGACCATCGACCGTTTGGTCGCCAACGTGCTTAGCCGAGAATGCGGGTCGGGGCGGCGCGGCACGACACCGGAGGGCCGGTGTCACCGCTTCGGGACAGACTCTCCGATGCAGCGAGGATGGATGTCGTCCACGCCCCGATCCGCGCCAGGTTCCGGGAGGGGGCCGCTCGTGCCATCGCTCGAATCCCCTGAAACACGCCGGCGCCCTGTTAGGCACCGAAGGCTGGGCCGCCATTCCGAGCCGAATATGCACGCTGCCGGGGCGAGGAATCGCGGTATCGTATTCGGCGTGAATGCCGGCATGTTCTCGGGAACGCGGCTCAAGACGCGCCTCATCTTCTGGACGGCCACCATCGTCGTTCTCGCCGTCGGAGGAAGTTTCGAAATCCGGACGAGGGTGACGGCCTCCATGCTCGAGCGCGACGTCGAGGAGCGTTCGCTGACGCTGGTCCGCGTCGCCTCGCGCGTGCTTCAAGACGAGATCGACGACGACATGGAGGCCCGCCTCCAGGATTTCGTCGATGCGGACCCGGCCATGTCCCGGATCGACCTGTTCCGGACGACGGCCGAGGGCCTGACGCTTGTCGCCAGCACGTCGGAATTCGAACTGGCCATCCCGGACACTCTGCCGGCGGCTTCGGATAGCCGAATCGAGACGCGCGGCGGCATCCGCGAGCTGGTCACGATCGATTCGGTCGTCGGTACCGACTTCTGGATCGTCGCCCGGTCCTCGCTGGAGGGGCTCGATCGATACATCGCGGTGAACCGGATCTGGGCGGCCGTCTTCAGTGGGGGTGTCATCGTCATCGTCGTGCTCCTGATGAACTTCATGTTCGACCGCCTGGTGTCCCGCCGGTTCGACCGGCTCCTCGGAAACCTCCGCCATGCCGAGGAGTCGGGCTTCAACGCGCGAGAGGAGCCGAACGACGAGATCGGCGTCCTGGCCGGGATGTTCGCGGACCTGCTGGCGCGATTCCATGTCTTGAACGAGGACCTGAAATCCCAAGTGGACGAGGCGACCGGCAGTCTCCACCGCCGGAACCAGAGGCTCGAGGAGACGACGCACCGCCTCATCGCAATGCAGAAGAAGCTTCTTCAGTCCGAACGGCTCGCAACCGTGGGCCAGATGGCGGCGACGTTCGCGCACGAGATCGGTTCGCCACTGAGCTCCCTCTCGGCCCACATCCAGCTCCTTCTCGAAGAACCGGAACTCTCCGTCGAGCAGCGGGAGTCGCTGGAAACGATCCGGCGCGAGGTCCGCTCGCTGGTCGAAATCGTCAGCGAACTCCTGCGGTCGGCCAGACACGGGCCCGAAGACTTCGTCCCGGTCAACATGAACGACGTGATCGAATCCGTGCACCGGCTCGTGGAACCGCGCTTGAGCTCGCAATCGATCGAGGTCCGGTCCCGTCTCGAACCGGTGCCCATGATCCGCGGGTACCGGTTGTATCTGGAGGAAGTCGTCCTGAACCTGATCAACAACGCCTCCGAAGCCATGCCCGACGGCGGGAGGCTCGAGCTCAGCGCATGGCACGACAACAAGAGCCAGCAGGTTTTCGTCCGGATTGCCGACAACGGTCCCGGAATCGATCCCGCCGTCGCCGGCCGCGCGCTCGAAACGTTCGTGACGACGCGCGAACTGGGGAGCGGCACCGGCCTCGGGCTCGCCATCGTTCACGACATCGTGGTCACCCATGGAGGATCGGTCGAATTGGGATCCAACGACGGACGCGGCACGTCCGTACTGCTGTCCTTCCCGGCCCTCTCCGGAGAAACCGCCAATGCATACGCCCCGGCTCCTGGTCGTTGACGACGATGCCGGCGCCCGGCGCGCCGTCGTCCGCGTACTGAGTCGTGAAGGTTACGTCATCGATTCCGTGGAATCGGCGACATCCGCTCTGGAGCTTCTCTCCGAGTGCAGCTTCGACCTCGTCCTGACCGACATCCGCATGGACCAGATGAGCGGCACCGAGCTGCTCCGGCGGATCCGGGTCGAGTGGCCCGGCATTCCCGTCATCGTCATGACGGCTTTCGCCGGCGTCGACACGGCCGTCAGCTCGATCGACGAAGGCGCATTCGACTACGTCAGCAAACCCTACGACATCGGCGAACTCCGCAGCGCCGTCCGCAAGGCCGTGGAATACGGGCGGCTCCAGACGACGGCCAGGGTCCGCGAGGACGCCGCCGGGAGCGCATCGCCACGCGCCGGAGAAAGCGGGTTCGAGCTCATCGGGACGAGTCCCGTCATGACGGCCGTGTACAAGCAGATCGCGCTGCTGGCCCGCAGCGGCACGACCGTCCTGATCGAGGGGGAATCCGGGAGCGGAAAAGAGCTGGTCGCGCGGGCCATTCACCGCAACAGCCAGCGTCGTGCGGCGGGGTTTGTCGCCGTCAACTGCGGCGCGTTCAGCGAATCGCTGCTCGAATCGGAACTCTTCGGCCACGTGCGAGGCGCGTTCACCGGTGCCTCAGCCCAACGGTCCGGTCTCTTCGAGACGGCCAGTCGCGGGACCGTGTTCCTCGACGAGATCGGCGAAACCTCGCTGTCGATGCAGACCCGCCTGCTCCGCGTCCTCGAGGAGCGCGAGATCAAGCGCGTGGGCAGCATGGATTCGATTCCGGTCGATGTGCGCATCGTCGCGGCAACCAACCGCAATCTCCCCAACCTCGTCAAGGAAGGAAAGTTCCGTGAAGACCTCTACTACCGGCTGAACGTCGTTACGATCGCGGTTCCGCCCCTGCGGCAGCGGATCTCCGACATCCCGCTGCTGTTCGACGTCTTCGTGCGCCGGTACAGCCAGAGCCGGTCGACGCCATTCGCCGTCGATCCTCAGGTGTTCGACATGCTTTCCGCCTACGATTGGCCGGGCAACGTCCGCGAGCTGGAGAACGCGGTGGAACGCGCCATCGCCCTGAACACCACCGGAATCCTCGCACCGGGAGACTTCTCCGACGAGCTTCGATCCGAAAACCCGGGCTCGCGGCTATTTTCCGGCGCGCTGATGCCGCTGGGAGAAATCGGGCGGCGGTACGCCGAATACGTGGTCTCGCGCGCCGACGGAAACATGACGCGCGCTGCGGAGATTCTCGAGATCGACCGGAGGACGCTCTACCGGATCCTCGAACGGCGGGGCGAGTCCGAGGAGTAACGGCGGGTCCGTTCACTCAAGAGCGCCGCGGCCCCTTCCCCGGCCCCCCCCGGGCAAAGGTTGCGGAGTGTTCACCGAAGGCAGGCTTCCGGCCAGACGAAGGCGAACCTCCTCCATCCCCGCATTGTCCACGATGTTGTCCCATTCGTTGGGATCCGTTTCGTGATCGTAGAGCTCCTCGGTCCCGTCGGGATGGCGGATGTACCGATACCGCTCGTCGCGAACCGCATGATCCCCGAAGTTGTTGGTCGTGACCGCGACGTGATTCCACTCCGCGTCCGGGTCTTCCAGGAGCGGCACCAGGCTGGTTCCCTCGACATGAGCGGGGGTTCCGATCCCGGCCAGCTCGGCGAGCGTCGGGTAAACGTCCATCAACGATACCGCGGCGTTCGAGCGCGACCCGGGCGTTGTCACTCCCGGGGCGACGACGATCAGAGGCACGCGGGTGGATTCTTCCCACAGCGTCTGTTTCCGCCACCGGTGTTTCTCGCCGAGATGGAAACCATGATCCCCGATCAGCACGATGATGGTCCCTTCCGCCTTGCCGC
>CAZTTI010000608.1:0-2838 GCA_964615925.1 uncultured Solibacteraceae bacterium | reverse complement strand
GCGCGCGGCGTATGCCGAGTTCGTTGAACGGGGCAAGGCATGACGCGTCTCTGGGCGCTGGTGCTGAAGGACGTCGCCGTCGAGCTCCGGCGGAAAGAGACCGTCCTGTCGATGGTCATGTTCGGACTGCTGATCATGGTCATCTTCAGCTTCGCGTTCGACTCGACGCAGGTCCAGACCGAACTGGTGGCGCCGGGATCCCTCTGGGTTGCTCTGACGTTCGCGGGCATGATCGGCCTCAACCGCGCGCTGGCCATCGACCTCGACAACGACGCCCTTCAGGGCCTGCTCGTCGCACCGGTTTCGCGGGGGACCCTCTACGCCGCCAAGGTCGGGAGCAACTTCCTCTTCATGCTCCTGGCCGACGTCGTGGTACTGGTGCTGTTCGTCGTTTTCAACGACCGGAACGTCGACTCCTCGGTCCTCTGGCTCGGCCTGGTCGCTTTGATCGGCACGTTGGGATTCGCGATCGTGGGAACGATCCTGTCGATGCTGGCCGCGAGCACACGGATGCGGGAGGTCATGCTTCCCGTCCTCCAGATTCCCATCACCCTGCCGCTGATCATCTCGGCCGTTGGGGCCACGATCGCCATCATGGATGACGACGCCGAAGCGTTCGGCGTGTTCGTGAACATGATGGTGGCGTTTGATATTATCTTCTTTGCGATTTCTTACATGGTGTTCGACTACGTCGTCGAGGAATGAACGATGAACGACCGCTTTCTCGGCATCGCAACGCTGGTGGCGCTGATTGCAGCGCTATACTTCGCGCTGATCTACGCCCCCACCGAAGCGACGATGGGCACCGTCCAGCGGATTTTTTATTTCCACGTTCCGGCCGGAATCATGACGTATGTTGCGTTCGCCGTGGTCGGCGTCACCAGCATCGCGTTCCTCACCACGAGGAATCCGCGTTGGGACCGCCTGGCGTATTGCTCCGCGGAGGCCGGGGCCGTTTTCGGGGCGCTGAATCTCGGGACCGGCATGCTCTGGGCCAAGCCGGTGTGGGGAACGTGGTGGGTCTGGGACCCCCGCCTCACGCTTCAACTGATGGTCTGGCTGATGTTCATCGCTTACCTGATGTTGGGCGCCTACATTTCGGATCCGACCAAGCGCGCACCTCTGCAGGCCGTGTTCGGTATTTTCGGAATGGCAAATTCCGTACTGAGCTACCTGGCCATTCGGCTCTGGAGAAACCAGCATCCATCGCCCGTGATCGCCGGCGGCGAGGACTCCGGACTCGATCCCGCCATGTACGTCGCCCTTGGAGTGAGCATGACGGCGGTGCTCCTCCTGTTCATTTATATGGTTCGCCGGCGGCGGGAACTGGAAGAGCACGTGCAGGAGGTGGACTACCTCGAACAGGTGGTCTTGTCCCGATGAACTGGTGGCTTGTCAGCGCGTATTCACTGTTCTTCGGCGGACTTGGTGTTTACGCGGTCTATTTGCGAATGAAACAACGCGAACTCGACCGCAGGATCGTCAGCCTTCGGGATCGGATAGAGAAGGATTAAAGGATTATGGACAGCTTTACGCTTGCCGTCATCGTCGGCATCGGCATCGTGATCGCGCTCTTCGTCGTCATGTTCGTCGTCGACCGGTCAAACGCAGCCGCCGATCGTGGGAATTCCTCACCGCGATAGCCTCAACGGTCATTCGTCCTCTTCGCCCCCTTCGATCGCGTTCTTGTCGAAGAACGCCTCGATGAGGTCTTCGGCCCGTCGGCGATCGGACTCCCGCACCCAGATCCGGACCTGGTCCAGTTCACCGGCCGCCGGGAGCGTGGACGCCGACGCCTCGCCCTGCAGGATCGATTCGATCCCGTTGTGCTCGAGCAGCTCCTGGATCATGGGCGCCTCGCGCGGCCCCGACATATGAACCATGCGGAGCGGCTCGTCGTCGCGTTCGAGCACGGGCATCTCCCGGACCAGCACCGCGCCGCAGTCCGAACACTTCGCCACCCCCTCCACATATTCGGTTCCGCAAGATGGACAATACATCGAAGACTCCTTTCCTATCGGGCGCGCTCGATTATACTCGGTGGGGCTTTCCGGGCGCACACCCGGCGACATGACACGATTCACCGGTATTTTGGGACTGCTCCTCATCCTCGCGATCGCCTGGGCGCTGTCGAACAACCGCCGGGCGATCGACCGGAAGCTCGTCCTCTGGGGACTGGGGCTCCAGGTCACGTTTGCATTTTTCATCCTGAAGACCACCCCCGGCCGGCTGGTGTTCGACTTCCTGAGCCGCGGTGTGACGGCACTGCTGGGGTTCTCGCTCGAGGGGGCCGCGTTCCTGTTCGGTCCGCTCGCCTCCGATACGGAGTCGTTCGGCGTCATCATCGCCTTCCAGGTCCTGCCCATCATCATTTTCACCGCCGCCCTTTTTTCGGTTCTCTACTACCTGGGCATCATGCAATGGGTCGTCTGGCTGTTCGCGCGCGTGATGTCCCGGACCATGGGGGCCAGCGGGGCCGAATCGCTCGCGGCCGCCGCCAACGTCTTCATGGGCATGACCGAAGCACCCCTCGTAATCAAGCCGTTCGTTCCAAAGATGACCCAGTCGGAATTGATGGCGTTGATGACGGGCGGCATGGCCACGATCGCCGGGAGCGTCATGGCCGGATATGTCCAGATGGGCGTCAGCGCCGGACACCTCCTGACGGCCAGCGTCATGGCCGCCCCGGCCGGACTCGTCATCGCCAAGATACTCCATCCGGAAACGGCAGTATCCGCCACCGCCGGAGAAATCCGGGTCGATATGGACCGCGGATCGGTCAACCTGATCGACGCGATCGTCCGCGGGGCGTCGGACGGCCTGAAGCTGGCCCTGAAC
>CAZTTI010000607.1:0-6717 GCA_964615925.1 uncultured Solibacteraceae bacterium | reverse complement strand
AGAGTTCACCGGGAATTTACAGAATGTTCGTCCTCCCGTGACAAACGTGGGAGAGGCGGGGCTCAGGCGCCCAAGACGTGATAGCCGCCGTCGACGTGGACGACCTCGCCGGACACGCCTCGTGAGAGTGGGCTGACCAGGAACAGGGCGGTATCGCCGACCTCGTCGATGCCGGTTGCGGAGCGCAGAGGAGCCCGCTCGGTGTGCATTTTGACCATCGAGGAGATTCCGGAGACGGCAGACGAAGCGAGCGTCTTGATCGGTCCGGCCGAGATGGCGTTCACGCGGATCCCGTCGGGACCGAGATCGTTGGCGAGGTACCGGACCGAGGCTTCGAGGGCGGCTTTGGCGACGCCCATCACGTTGTAGCCCGGGATCACCCGCTCACTGCCCAGATACGTGAGCGTCACGATGCTTCCGTTCCGCCCCTTCATGAGTGGCGCGGCTCGTCGCGCGACCGCAGCGAGAGAATACGCACTGACGTCCATCGCGATGCGGAAGGCCTCACGCGTGGTTTCGGCGTACGCGCCGGACAACGCTTCCCTGGGCGCGTAGGCGAGGGCATGGACCACGAAATCCAGGCCACCGGCCTCGGATTCGATGGTCATCATGAGGCGGTCAATCTCATCGTCGCTCTGGACGTCGCATTGGACGAGGAGCGGGTCGTTCAACTCCGGCTCGAGCTTGCGGACGTTTTCGCCGAGACGCTCGTTCTGATAGGTCACCACGAGGCGGGCACCCTGGTTCTCGACCGCCCGGGCGATGCCCCACGCGATACTGCGCTTGTTGGCCACGCCCATGACGAGGCCGGTTTTTCCTTCCAGAAGCATGGTGTTGGTCCTACGGGGAAAACCCGGTTCTACCTCGGGCCAGCGGTGACGAGTTCTTCGGTCCTGGAGTTCGTGAACTGTTGAAAATTCTTCTTGAACAACTCGGCCAGGTGGGCCGCCTGTTTGTCGTAGGCCGTCTTGTCCCCCCACGTGTTGCGCGGGTTCAGAACTTCAGAGGGAACTCCGGGACACGAGGTCGGAACGTCCAGGTTGAAGGTCTCGTGCCGCTCGGTGGGAGCGTCCCGTAGCGAGCCCTCCAGCGCCGCGCGGACCATGGAGCGCGTGTGCCCGATCTTCATGCGCGTGCCGATGCCGTACGGCCCTCCCGTCCATCCCGTGTTCACGAGCCAGCAATCGACCGCATGTTTCTCCATTTGCGAACGCAGCAGGTCGGCGTAGACGGTCGGATGCAGCACCATGAACGGTGCGCCGAAACACGTACTGAACGTCGCCTGCGGTTCCTTGCCCAGCCCGGCCTCGGTCCCGGCCACTTTGGCCGTGTAGCCGGAGATGAAATGGTACATGGCGCCTTCCGGCGTCAGGCGCGAGATCGGTGGAAGGACGCCGAAAGCGTCGGCGGTGAGCATGATGATGTTTTTCGGATGACCGCCGCGGCCGCTGTGCTCGGTGTTCTTGATGTACGAGATCGGATACGCCGCACGCGTATTTTCCGTGATCGAGTCGTCGTCGAGGTCGAGCCTCCGGGAGGCCTCATCGACAGAGACGTTCTCGAGCACGGTTCCGAAACGGCGCGTGGCCCGGTAGATTTCCGGCTCGGCCTCCGGGTCGAGGCGGATCACCTTGGCATAACAGCCACCTTCGAAGTTGAACACGCCGTTGGAGCTCCAGCCATGTTCGTCGTCGCCGATGAGGCGGCGGTTCGAATCCGCCGAGAGGGTGGTTTTTCCCGTTCCGGAAAGGCCGAAGAGGATGGCCGATGACCCGTCCTTGCCGATGTTCGCCGAACAGTGCATCGGAAAGACGCCGCGTTGCGGCATCAGGTAGTTCATCAGGGTGAACGCTGACTTCTTGATCTCTCCCGCGTAGTGCGTTCCCGCGATAAGGATCACACGTTTGGCAAAGTTGATCACGACGAAGGCTTCCGAGTTGGTCCCGTCGACTTCGGGGATCGCCTGAAAGTTCGGCAGGCTGACGATGGTGAACGGATCATCCTTCGTAGTCCTTCGGATGAAGAGATTTCGGACGAACTGGTTCTGCCATGCCAGTTCGGTGATCACCTGGATCGGAATCCGGTAATTGGGATCGGCGCCCACGTGGCAGTCCTGAACGTAGACCTCGCGCCCCTGGAGATATCCCTCGACTCGGTGGAGGATCTGTTCGAAGCGGTCCGGCGAGATGGCCTGGTTGTTTTCCCACCAGACCTGGTGCTCCGACGACGGCTCGCGCGTGATGAACTTGTCTTTCGGAGAACGTCCCGTCCGCGCGCCGGTCCGGACGACCATCGGGCCGCGATGAGCCATCGTGGCTTCCCCACGCCGAATCGTGTGTTCGTATATCGCAGCTGTGCTCAGATTGCGGTACACGTTCTTGACTCGGCGGAGAAGGACCGAATCACTCATGGATTCCTCCATTGATGGGGTGGCGGTGGGCCGGGATCCGGCCGGCTCTGACGCTGACGGTTGCTCATGATGGTTCTTGGTTGCGGATCAAAGTATCGAAACCCTTACTTTTAGCATATCTCTTCGACGTTTATCGCGCCGGCCTGTCCCGCGCGCATTCATGCTGTTGAAATCAAAGGTCTTGATGGAGGGTTCCCCTCACCCCTGGTGCTATACTGGCACGCCCATGCACGACGACAAGCAGGCATTGATTCGGGTCTTGCGCGAGCATTCGCTGCGCGTCGGAGACTTCGTCCTGTCTTCGGGTAAGAAATCCCGCTACTACCTCGACTGCCGGGTGACGACGCTCCATCCGGAAGGGGCTCTGCGCACGGCCCGGTTGATCCTGGCCGCCTTGGACCAGGAGGGGATCCGCGTCGACGCGATCGGGGGGCTGACGCTCGGAGCCGACCCGATCGTTGCCGCGGTCGCGGCCATCAGCGCGACCATCTATCGTCCGCTCCCGGGGTTCATCGTGCGCAAGCAGGCCAAGCAGCACGGTGAGATGCGCCTCATCGAGGGATGGCAGGGGGCGCCCGGAGCCGCGGTCCTCATCGTGGACGATGTGTGCACCAGCGGCGGGTCGATCCTCGAGGCCTGCGACCGGGCCGAAGAGGCCGGCTACAATGTCGCGGCGACGATGTGCGTGGTCGACCGGGAGGAAGGCGGGACCGAAGCCCTGCGTGCGCGATATCCGTTTTACCCCCTTCTGACGGCCCGGGAACTCCTGGCCTCTCCTTCCGGGTCCTGACGATCCCGTGACGACCGCGCTGATCGACGATCCCGTGTTCGGAGAACACCGGACCGGAGATCACCCCGAGACACCCGGGCGCCTCGATTCCATCCGCCGTGCGCTCGAGTCCGAGACGAACGCGGAACTCTCCGAAGGGCTGGTCTACCGAAAGCCACGGGCCGCGACCGATGAAGACATCCTTCGATGCCATACCGAAAGGTTGATCACCGAATTGCGCGCGGCGGCTGAACACGGGGTGGAACGACTCGATGCCGACACGGCGATTTCTGCGCGCTCGTACGAGGTGGCGGTGATGGCCGCGGGCGCCGCCATTACGGCGGTCGATCTGGTGCTCGATGGGGAAGCCGAGAACGCGTTTGTGATTTCGCGTCCTCCGGGCCATCATGCCCGGCCCGGCCGAGCGATGGGGTTCTGCTTGTTCAACAACGCGGCAATTGCCGCGCGATACGCCCAACGCAAGCGCGGAGCCGAGCGCGTGTTGATCGTGGACTGGGATGTCCATCACGGAAACGGGACCCAGGAGATTTTCTACGAGGATGCTTCGGTCTTTTACCTCTCGACGCACCAGTACCCCTACTATCCCGGTACGGGAAGCCGTCAGGAAGCCGGAGCCGGCCGGGGGGAAGGAACGACGCTCAACGTCCCGTTGCCGGCCGGAACCTCCGCCGCGGATCATCGCGAGGCATTTGCCGGCGCCCTTGCCGAGGCAGGGCGGCGATTCACGGCGGACTTCATCATCGTGTCGGCGGGCTTCGATGCGCGACGCGGCGATCCTTTGGGCGGGTTGACGCTGGAGGACGCCGACTTCAAGGAGATGACGCAGCGGCTGATGGACTTCGCGGACCGGGCTTCGGGAGTGAAGGTTGTTTCCCTGCTCGAGGGGGGATACAACCTGGAAACGCTGGGAGGGGCCGTCTCCGCGCACCTCCACGGGCTTCGCTAGGAGGAGCGCGCGCAGCGGTCGGGATTGAACTTTCGTAGGGATGGCTCGTAAACAGATCCGAGGAGGTGAGCCGATGGCCACGATGCACGAGGTAGATTACAAGATTTTCGGCGACGACATGCAGTTCGTCGAAGTGGAACTGGATCCCGGTGAGGCGACCGTCGCCGAGGCCGGCGGAATGATGTACATGGACCGGGGCATCGAGATGGAGACCATATTCGGGGATGGCTCGCGGCAAAAGGGCGGAATGCTCGATGCCCTCGTGGGTGCCGGCAAGCGGCTCCTGACCGGTGAATCCCTCTTCATGACCGTCTTCCAGAACCAGGGGAAGGAGAAGCAGAAGGTGGCCTTCGGCGCTCCGTACCCGGGCAAGATCATTCCCGTCCATCTCGCCGACATCGGAGGCGCTCTGATCACACAGAAGGATTCGTTCCTGGCGGCGGCCAAGGGCGTGTCCATCGGCATCGCGTTCCAGCGCCGCATCGGCACGGGGCTCTTCGGCGGCGAAGGTTTCATCATGCAGCGGCTCGAAGGCGACGGCTGGGCTTTCGTCCACGCTGGAGGAACGCTCCACGAGCGGCACCTCGGTCCCGGCGAATCGATACGGGTGGACACGGGTTGCATCGTCGGGTTTCAGCCGACGGTCGATTACGATATCCAGTATGTGGGGAACATCAAGTCCGCTATCTTTGGCGGTGAAGGCCTCTTCTTCGCCACGTTGACGGGACCGGGCCGTGTGTGGCTCCAGTCGCTTCCGTTCAGCCGGCTGGCCAACCGGATCTACGCAGCGATGCCGCAACGCGGCGGTTCGAAGGGCGAGGGGTCCCTGCTGGGCGGTATCGGCGGACTGCTCGACGGCGACAATTCTCGCTAGGAGATTCGAAATGCCCCAGTTGATCGAGGCCCCCAGCGTCATTCAGGCGGCGGGGAACAAACCCAAGCGCATCGAGGAGTATGTCGGATGCGTCAACTCCGGGCACCATACGGCCAGCGTGGCCCGCATGGTTTCTCCGGAGGGCTGGTTGGAGCCGGGCCAGCGTCCCGAGTTCGAGGAGTTCACCTTAGTGCTCCAGGGGATGCTCCGCGTGGAGCACGAAAACGGTTCGATCGACGTTCGCGCCGGGCAGGCCGTGGTGGCGCGTCCCGGGGAATGGGTTCGCTACAGCAGCCCGGAACCCGGCGGCGCCGAATATGTCGCCGTCTGCCTTCCGGCGTTTTCACCGGACACGGTCCATCGAGACGATCAGTAGGGAATGACCACGTGGCTGTGGCATGCCGTCTGGGCGGGTGCCGGAGGTTTCATCGGTTCGGTGATCCGATTCGGCGCGGGCGCAGTCGTGGCGCGGTACCTCCCCTCGGCCTCGATGCCGATTGCCACGCTCGTCGTCAATGTCGCCGGCTGCCTGGCGATCGGCGGCCTCTCGGGGGCGGCGGAGAGTCGCGTCGCGCTTCCCCCGGAACTCCGTGTTTTCCTCGTGGTCGGGATACTCGGCGGCTTCACGACGTTTTCCGCATTCGGTAACGAGACGATGATGCTGGTCCGCGCCGACGAGCACGGGCGTGCGCTCGCGAACGTTCTGCTCAACGTCGTCGCCGGCCTGGCCGCCGTCTGGGTCGGCTATACCTACGGGAGTCGCCCGTGAACGCCGTGTGCGTCTTCGCCGGATCGAGCGCGGGATCGCGCGCGGCCTATGGAGAAGCGGCGAGATTACTCGGGATGGCGATTGCCTGCCGCGGGGCCGAGCTCGTCTACGGCGGAGGCGGGACCGGACTCATGGGCGTCGTCGCGGATGCCGTTCTCGAGAACGGAGGGCGCGTCAGGGGCGTCATCCCGGGCCCGCTGGTCGATCGCGAGCTGGCCCACCATGGGATTACGTCCCTGGAAATCGTCGGGTCGATGCACGAACGAAAGGCCCGTATGGCGGACCTCGCCGACGCCTTCGTCGCGCTTCCCGGTGGATTGGGAACATTGGAAGAACTCATGGAGATCTGGACGTGGGCCCAGCTCGGCATCCATGCGAAACCGTGCGGACTTGTCAATACGGCCGGCTACTACGATCCGCTGATGGCCATGATCGACCGCATGGTTGTGGAAAGGTTCGTCGGAACCGTGTACCGCGACCTGGTGCTGGTGGATGCCGACCCGGAACGGCTCATGTCCCGGATCGAAAGACACGTGGCGCCCGACCTCCCGCGCTGGATGGACCAGCGGCAAATCTGAACGATCATGGGTTCGCCAGTTCTTCCTCGATGATGGCCGCATAGACCTCGAACGGCTGGGCCCCCCCGACCGGACGGCCGTTGATGTAGATCGTTGGCGTTCCCGTGACCCCCGCCGCCATTCCGGCCCTGAGATCGCGCTTTACCTGACCGGCAAATTTCCCCGAGTCCAGGCATTCGCCGAAAGCTGCGGTGTCGATTTCGAGAGTCGACGCCTTGAACTTCAGGCTGGCCACCTCGAGCTCGATCGGCTCTTCGAACATGGCGTCGTGCATTTCCCAGAACGCGCCCTGCTCGTCGGCGCACAGCGAAGCCTCTGCCGCCTTCTGCGCGCGCGGATGGATGTCGACC
>CAZTTI010000606.1:0-4799 GCA_964615925.1 uncultured Solibacteraceae bacterium | reverse complement strand
GACGTTCGCGCTCACGACCACCTGGCCATTCGGGCGATCCAGGTCGACTGGTTGCCGTACCAGGTGGGGGACGACTGGGAGACCAGTTTCATCCGGCTCGGCTTCGGCCTCACTTTCATTTGGGATTGACGGCCATTCACTGGATTCGAAATCGAGAAAGAGAGAAACCATGAACGACGGACCCGGACGCGCGCCGCGTGTTCGGGTCCGGATTCCCGCTAGAACAGGGGCTCGTTGCGCAGAACGCGATCGAGTGCCCGCCGCATTTCCACGACGTTGGGGTCCTCGGCGCCCAACTCCGGTTCCAGAATCCCGAGCGCCCGTCGATAAAGTTGGGCGGCATCCCCAAAGTGCGCCTGCGCGTGATGGACGAAAGCCAGATCCACGAGTGTGGGGACCAGATCGATGTGCCTCGCTCCGAGTTCGTTCTCCAGAATCGAGAGCGCTTGCACATAGAGCGTCTGTGAACGCGCGAACTGGTTCTGGCTCTCGTAGAGCCGCCCCAGGCTCGAGAGCGTGCCGGCAACGACGGGATCGTCGTATCCATTGACGCGTTCGAATATGGCCAGCGCCCGGTTGTAAAAACGCTCGGCGTCGGGAAAGCGCCCGGAAGCGAAGTGGTTCTCGGCCACGTTGTTCAGCGTGTTCGCGAGCGTCGGCGAGTTGGGGCCGAGGACCTGTTCCTGGATCTCGAGCGCGCGGCGGTACAGAGCCAGTGCTTCCGGATACAGGGCGAGCTGATACTGATAGAACGACGCCAGCTCGGTCATGGCCATCGCATGCCGCGGATCGCTCGATCCGAGTGCCGAGGCGCGTGAGAGTGCGTCCTTCAGGAACTGCTCGGCGTCTGGGTCATTTCCGGATTCGAACGCCTCGGAGGCGCGGTTGCGGGCCTCCATCCAGGCCTCTTCGTTGGAATCGTAGACGTGGAGCATCACAAATCCGTTCTCGAACGGAAACACCGGGCTGGTCTCGCCCGGCCCGACACCCGCCAGCGCCCTTCGGAATTCGTCCCGCAATCCGTCGACGGGCAGCGTCCCGAGGAGGCCTCCGGCGCCGGCGGACGGATCCACCGAGGACTGCCGCGCCAACTGGTCGAACGGAGCGCCCGAGTCGAGCTGCTCCTGGATGGCCGCGGCCTCTCCCTCGTCGAGGACGGCGATCATGCGCAACCGGATCTCACCTTCCTGGGGGAAGGCAGGAGAAATCGTCCCGGCGAACAGCAACGCGATCAACGCGAAAAATGCTTCACGGAAGTGCATAGCCTTGAGCCGCAATCTTATCAGGAACCACGGGCCCGACGGGAGCGCGGACAGAGCGGTTTGGGACTCGAATGTCGTAAACTGATCCCCGATGGTAGGCCACCAGAAAGCGGCCCGGCATCGGGCGTTGCCGATCCTGCTTTTCGCCGGGCTGGGCGTCTTGCCGGCCTGTTCCAGTGCGCCCGAGACGATGGAACGACCACCGATCCGCGCAGGCGCCGACGATCCGGCTGAAACAGCCCCGGTTTTCTCGCCGGATCTTCCCGTCATATTGGCATTCGGAGACAGCCTGACGGCCGGACACGACGTGGACCGGGACATGGCCTACCCCGCCCAGTTACAACGCCGCCTCGACCGGGAAGGGTACAACTACCGCGTCATCAACCAGGGCGTGAGCGGAGACACGACCAGCGGAGGTCTGGCCCGCCTGAACTCCGCGCTCGACCTCGAACCGGAGGTCGTCATCCTCGAACTCGGGGCCAACGACGGGCTCCGGGGAGTCCCGCTGGACACGGCGCGTGAAAACCTGGCCACCATGATCGAAGCGTTCCAGACGGTCGACACCCGTGTGATCCTGGCCGGGCTGACGCTCCCCCGAAACTACGGCCCCGATCGAATCCGGGAATTCGAAAACATCTTCAACGACCTTGCCACCGAATACGACACGGCGCTGATCCCGTTTTTCCTCGAAGGCCTGGTGGATCTGGATGCGCTCGACAGCGGGCAGGCCGATCCGCTCGACTTCGCGCGGTACATGCAGTCCGATGGCACGCATCCAACGGCGGCAGGATACACGATCGTGTCCGAAACGGTCTTCGACACCATCGAGCCGTACCTGGTCCGGACCGAAGGCGCCGGGAATGATTGAGGACGGCTTGAACAACTGGCACTTCGATCCGGTGGCCGGGGAATACCGTCCCGCCTCGGAACGGACGTTCGACGGTACGGGCGAAATCTCCGCCGCCGATCTCTTCGCGGGTCGAACGATGCTCGTGTTAGGGGTGACGGGATTCGTCGGCAAGGTTCTGCTGGCGATGGTGCTCGACCGCTTCCCGGAGATCCGGCACCTGCATGTCCAGATCCGTCCGCGCAAGAACACCTCGGGCGCGGAGCGATTTCGAAAGGACATCCTCGCTTCTCCCCCATTCGCGGACGTCGTCCGGCGGATGGGAATCGATTCGATCCTGTCGAAAACGACGGTTGTCGAAGGAGACCTCGGCCAGCCGGTGTGTGGGATCACCGCCGAACAGCTCGCGGAAATGTCGGGCCGGATCGATCTCGTGATCAACTCGGCCGGACTCGTCGACTTTACGCCCCCCCTGGACGAGTCGTTGAACACGAACGTCTACGGGATCCGCAACCTCATCGAACTCGTCACGATGCTCGACGCGCGGCTCGTCCACATCTCAACCGCGTACGTCGCGGGAAAGAAGAGCGGCCGAATCCCCGAAGACTCTGAAGTGGCAGGCTATTACCCCAAACGGCAGGGTGCGGGCGACAACCGGTTCGACGTCCACGAAGAGATTCGATGGTGTGAATCGCTCATCCGGTCGACGCCGGACAAGGAGACACTTCAGTCAGCCGGTGTCGAGCGCGCCGACCACTGGGGCTGGACGAACACCTATACCTACACGAAAAGCATGGGCGAACAGATTATGGCGAACACGCCGGGCCTCCGGTTCGCGATCGTTCGACCCGCAATCGTCGAGTCGGCCCGCGAGTTCCCGTTTCCCGGATGGAACGAAGGCATGACGACGTCGTCGCCCCTGGTGCTGATGGGCGGCGAGGGGGTGAAAGCCTGGCCCGTCCGAAAGGACAGCCCTCTGGAGATCATCCCCGTCGACCTGATCGCCGCGGGGATTCTCGTCGTTTCGGCCGCCGTGCTCGCGGGAAAGAACCGCGCCGTCTACCACCTGGCGACGGCCGCGGAGAACCCGGTCATGCTTCCCCGTCTGGTGAGCTTTCTCGGCATGAACTCGCGATACAAGCACAAGCACAAGAAGGACGGAAACAAGCTTGCCAACATGTGGAAGGCGTACATGGAGACCAACGTCGTCAGCCTCGAACAACTCGAGAAAAGCCGCCGGCGCACGCGCTGGGGGCTTGATCTGATCCAGGCCACGTTCAACTTCCTGAAAGTCGTTCTCGGCGGGAGGATCATGGATCCGTACCTCCGGAACCTCCGGATCACGCGCCGGCAACTCCGGGCACAGGAACAGACGCTGGACATGTTTCTGCCGTTCATGGTCCACAACAGCTTCATCTTCGAAACGGGGAATATCCGCGAGGCGTACCGGAGGCTGACGCCCGACGATCAGCGGCGACTGCGTTGGGATCCCGAAGATATCGACTGGGCCGACTATTGGGTCAACGTCCACACGAAGGGAATCGAGACGTGGATCCGGCCGATGTTCGCCAAGCAGATCCGGAAGGCAGCGGCGGAGACGTCGGCCACACTCTCCTGAACAGCCCCCTCACCTCCCGAAAATCTTCCGGATGTTTGCCGCGTGCCGGATGACGACGATGGCGAGCCCAATCGCCGCAAAAGCGCCGGGTTCCGGACCGCGCAGGGACCACACTGCCACGGCGATCACCGTCATCGTCGTCATCGACGAGATCGCGCCTTCCTGCGCCCATCCCATGCGGCGCCCGTACCACCTGAGCGTGGGATACAGCGCCAGCGAGACCGCCGTGATGGCGGGCGCCAGGTAGAGCAAGGCGCCGGCCATCGTCGCCACGCCCTTGCCGCCGTTGAACCCGAGCAGAGGACTCCAGCAATGGCCGGCGACGGCGGCCAGGCCCAGCGACCAGCGAAACCACTCCGGATCTCCGGAAGCCGACAAGAGGACGACGGCGAACGCGCCTTTCGACAGGTCGCCGGCCAACGATACCAGTCCCCGCTTGAAGTTCGTCACCCGCCACACATTGTTGAATCCGGGATTGCGCGAGCCCGCCTTGCGGATATCGATACCGGTTCCCCACATCGCGATGACGGCGAACGGAATCGCACCGACCATGAAAGCGGCGAGTAACTTAATGATGGTGAAAAGCGTCGGACTCATCGGATCGTCGGAAGCGGCCCGGTAGCCGGGATCCCGAAAGCTGCTAGAATCGAGGTTGCCGGGGCTTTGAATGATACGCCAATACGCATCGCGTGGTCTGCAACTGGCCGGCCTCGTCGTCGTGGGCGAGTCGCTCCTCGTCTATTTCGGGGAGATGGGGCCGATGATGTACACCGCGACCGCGGGCATCGGCCTCTTCTACGCGGGATACCTGCTCGCGCCAAGGAGCTCTTAGGAGAACCCGAACATGTCCAGGCACTACGGCGGGCACGGCCCGAGTTACCGCTACATCGGTGGCGGGCCCGGCGGCATCCCCCAGACGGTCAAGCTGATCCTGATCCTTTCGACAGCAGTCTTCGTGCTCCAATACCTCGGCGGCGCGAATTTCAACAACGTGTTAGTCGACACCTTCGGCCTCGTGCCGGCCGAGGTCGTTGGGGGATTTGCCGTCTGGCGGCTCGTCACCTACATCTTC
>CAZTTI010000605.1:0-11584 GCA_964615925.1 uncultured Solibacteraceae bacterium | reverse complement strand
CGCTTCTCGCTGTGGTTGAAGAGCTGGTCGCAGAGGTCTTCCTCCAGATCGATGTTGCGGCTCAGAAGCAAAGCCGTAAACCGTTCCGAAAGCTGGGGCTGTTCATGGAGTGCCGACAGCATCGCTAGTCGATCGACGCGGAACAGCATCGAGGGCTCGACAGTCGTCGCCGTGCTGACCCGTACACTCTGGCCGACCAGACAGCCTTCGCCCAGAAAACCGAGGGGACCGAGCATGGCCAACACGGCCTCTTTTCCAGCGTGCGACACTACGCTGAGTTTCACCCGTCCGCTCTGGACGAAGAACACCGCCCCGGCCGCATCGCCCTGAGAGAACACTATCTCGCCGGCATCCAATTGCAGGACGGTCTTTCCGCGGCCGATGTTTTCGAGCAAGTTCAGTACATGCGGATCGCCGCCCGCGTCGGCGCGCGCCGGTCTCGGTTGCTTCTTCCTCGTCGTCTTCATATCCGTGCCTCCCACGCTTCCGCCCTGCCATTCTTCGAATTTGGTCTTCGAAAACTTAGTCTTCCAAAACCCTGAATGACGGAGCTACTAGCAAAACTACGGGATGTCGATTAACGGCATCGCCCAGGGGCATTCAGTACCACCTCGCCCCGCAATTCCACGTTCATTGTCGGATATGTCCGGATCGCGTCCTGTGCAATAGTGCACAGACCCGCCCCAAGGGATGCCACACACTGCACACTGCTGGTATCAGGACCTTGCAGTATGCTGCGCGAGCGGGCCGTAAAGCCGTGGCGCACCACCGATCAGTGTGAGGGCCGATCTGTCGCGGATTCGGCTCGTTACTCTGACGGTGATGTAAGAGAGGTCGCTATGGAAGCTAAGATGGCTTCGGCCACGGCTCACATCCGCCCCCACACGGGGCTGCGCTCATCGACCATCCTGGAACTCCTATCGACAGGCAAGTGCAAGATCGGAGTGCCTGAAGGCATACGAATCTTCTCTCAAGGCGACATTTCGGACGCAATCTACTTTGTTCACTCTGGCAAGGCGATGTTGTCCGTTGTCTCACCCGCAGGAAAAGAGGCCATCCTTGCAATCCTGGTGCCCGGTGACTTTCTCGGTGAGGAGTCCCTGCTCGGGCAATCCCGTCGGCTAAGCACGGCGTCCGCCATGGTACTGACGACGCTGTTTCGAGTCGAGGGGGCCGTGATGCGCCGCGCACTTCACGCCCACCCCGAGATATCGGCACGTTTCATGGCGTCACTACTGAACCGAACAATAGACCTCGAACAAGACCTCTGCGATCAGTTGTTCAACCAAAGCGAGCGGCGTCTGCGTCGAGCGCTCCTCAAGCTCGCACGGGGGCACGGACGGGTAAACGCTTCCCAGACCGTAGTGCCCGCGGTTCATCACCAGATCCTCGCGGAGATGGTCGGCACCACGCGGTCGCGGATTACTCACTTCATGAACAATCTTCGAAGCGCGGGGCTGATCGACTACGACAGGGATCGGATCGTGATCACGAAACGATTCATCCGTAGCGACCCTGATGATGAGTGAACGCCGCCGGCCGCCGTGGGCTGTGTCCTCACAGTGCGACTGAATTCGTGAGCGTGAAATCGAAGCGGGTCTCGGCGCCATAGTCGCCGGTGCCCGCGCCTCCGCCCGGGGCCGCGCCGACCGCGTCGGTTGTGATTGCGACCAATCTCGCGCCCTGGACGATATCGGTGAGCGCCAGACGGATGCTGGCCTGGCCGGTGACGCGCCCTGCGCCTTCCACGTCGACAACCCGTCCGCGCAGTGTCGTTCCTTTCTCAAGAACTGTAGCGCCGTTCACGACGACGGACTCCGACAGGCTTGCCAGAAAGCGATCACCGCCAGAACTCGCCGCTGAATCGACACCCTCGATCAGGGATACCTTGAGTACGGTTCCTGACGGGATCAAGATGCTGACCCGATCGGGTTCGGAAGCGGCATCGGCCGCCTCTGTGACGCGGGCGTCGGCATTGGCCGCATCGACGGCTGCATCCGCGGCTCGCAGATGGGCATCGGCTGCCGTCACCCGCGCATCCGCATCTGCCGCGGTGACACGAGCGTCAGCGGCCGCGGTCCGAGCATCTGCGGCTGCCTCCTCCGGAGAAGGGTTCGAACATCCGAAGACCACAACCGACAGAGAGGACATCAAAACAATCGTGATTAAGTTACGCATGGCTCTTTTTACCTCGTAGTCTTGTGATCATGGGCCGGCCGGCAACCATTAACTGTTCAATCGGGCACACCTCGCGCATCGCCCTGTTTCGCCTGGTGGCGGGAGCTCTTCAGAAAATGGCGGATAGGTTTGGTTCCTCCTGAGACCGGGTAGATTTTCCCCGATCCGTGCGATGCCGGTGCATGTCTCCCCCGACCGGCGCGTTCCTTGATTTCGGAGCGGGTATCCTCGCGATCGGACAGCTCGCGGTGCCGAAAAGTCGTTCAGTTACGGGGCCTTGAGCCCCCGGCAGGAAAGCCGTCGCCCGGCCACGGCGTCGAAGCGTTTTCCATGGCACGCGGATTGCGAGTACAGACTCTATTCGCCGAACACGCAGCATCCCGGACTAAGGAACGGACGGGAACGAAGGAGGTCGCTATGGTAGCCGCAAACATGGCTACGGCCACGGCACACAATCGTCCCAACACCGGGCGCCGCTCACCAACCATTCTGGAACTCCTATCGACGGGCAAGCGCGAAATCGAAGTTCCTAAGGGCATAGGAATCTTTTCTCAAGGCGACATTTCGGACGCGATCTATTTTGTTCACTCCGGCAAGGTGAAGGTGTCCGTTGTCTCACCCGAAGGAAAAGAGGCCATCCTTGGAATCATGGGACCCGGTGACTTTCTCGGTGAGGAGTCCCTGCTCGGGCGATCTCGCCGGCTAAGCACGGCGTCCGCCATGGCACTGACGAAGCTGTTCCGAGTCGAGGGGGCCGTGATGCGTCGCGCACTTCATGCGCAGCCCGAGATATCCGCACGTTTCATGGCGTCACTACTCGACCGAACAATGGAACGCGAAAGAGACCTCTGCGATCAGTTGTTCAACCATAGCGAGGGGCGTCTGCGTCGCGCTCTCCTCAAGCTCGCGCGGAGGCACGGACGGGGAAAACTGTCCGAGACCATAGTGCCCGCGGTCAATCACCAGGTCCTGGCGGAGATGGTTGGCACGACGCGGCCGCGGATTACGCACTTCATGAACAAACTTCGAAGCGCGGGGATGATCGACTACGACAGGGATCGGATCGTGATCACGAAACGACTCATCCGTGGCGACCCTGATGGTGCGTGAACGCCTGCCCGCGCCGACCGCGTCGGTCGTTCCTTTTCAAGAACTGTAGCCGCCGTTCAAGACGAAGGACTCCGACAGGCTTCCAAGAAAGCGATCACCGCCAGAACTTGCCGCTGAATCGACACCATTCGCCTGGTGGCGGGGCTCTGCAGAAATGGCGGATAAGGTTGTTGATGGCAGGATGGGCGCTGAGGAGGTTACCATCGCTGGTGCCCGAGCACTGGTGAGAAAAGGGCACGAGGAACACCGACCATGCGACTGAGCTTCATCCTGGCGATCTGTCTGATCTCGGCGCCGGCCCTCGCGGGCCAGGCACCGGCCGATTCGTCCCAGCCGCCGTCTCTGGTCCTGCTGGTCGTCGTGGACCAGATGCGCTACGAATACCTGACCCGGTTCGGTGGGGAGTTCAGCGGCGGTCTGAAGCGCCTGCTCGATGAGGGCGCGGTCTTTACCAACGCGAACTACGAAGCCGTCCCGACGATGACGGCCGTCGGCCACTCGACGATCCTGAGCGGCGCTCCGCCGATGCTGAGCGGGATCGTGGGCAACACGTGGTACGAACGCGGGGAGGGCCGGACCGTCGAGAGCATCACCGACGATGACGTCGCGCCCCTGGGAGGCGGGTCCGGAGCGTCGCCCGACCGGCTGGCGGTATCGACCATCGGTGACGAGCTGAAGCTCTCGGGCAGGGGCGGCAAGGTCTTCGGCGTTTCGCTGAAGGACCGCAGCGCGATCCTCCCGGCCGGCCGTAGCGCCGATGGCGCGTTCTGGCTGGACGCGGGCGCCTTCGTTTCGAGCACGTGGTACTTCGACTCGCTGCCCGGCTGGGTCGTGGATTTCAACGCCGAAAGGCGCGCCGATGAATACGCGGGCCGGCAGTGGTTGGACACGTCGATGCCCGAAGACGCCGGGCCCGCGCTCTACCGGGCCCTGGACGCCACCCCGTTCGCCGACGAGCTGGTCCTGGAATTCGCGGTCGCGCTGATGGCCGAGGAAGACCTGGGAGCCGACGCGCGGACCGATCTGCTGTCCGTCAGCTTCTCGGCGACGGATTATCTCGGCCACCGGAGCGGCCCGCACACCGCAATGATGCGCGACATGATATTGCAGGTCGACCGGACGATCGGACGGCTGTTGGAAGCCGCCGAGCGGCAGGCCGGACCCGGCAATGTGCTCGTCGTCCTCACCGCGGACCACGGAGTCGCGCCGGTACCCGAGGAAAACGTCGCCCGGAACCTTCCGGGGGGGCGCTACGACGCCCGCGCCGAACGCAACGCCGTCGAGGAGGCTTTGCGGGCCGAGTTTGGCGACGGAACCTATGTCGTCGCCACCGGAGGGATGGGGTTCTACCTGAATCCCGATCCGGTTCCCGGCCGGCAGATCGGGCGCGAAGACCTCGAGCGGGTTGCCGCCAAGGCGTTGAGGCGGGAGCCTAATGTCTACCGGGTTTATACGCGCACGGATCTCGAACGCGACCGCGTGAGCGGTGACCGCATCGACCAACGCGTCCTGCAAGGCTTCCATGCCCGGCGTTCGCCGGACGTTCTGGTCGTCCACGACCCGAACTGGATCAGCGGCGGCGGAACGACACACGGCAGTCCGTTCAGCTACGACACGCACGTGCCGCTGATCGTCTGGGGACCGGAACGTCTGGTGAATCCTGGCCGGTATCCCCGGGATGCCGCCATCCACGATATCGCGCCCACACTGGCCGACATGTTGAGGATCGCGCAGCCCAGCGGTTCGATCGGGCGTGTCCTCGACGAAATCTTTCCGTAGGAACCGCGCGGAGCGGTCTCTCCTGAGACCGGGTAGATTTTCCCCGATCCGTGCGATGCCGGTGCATGTCTCCCCCGGCCGACGCGTTCCTTGATTCGAGCGGGGTATCCGTGCGATCGGACCGCTCGCGGTGCCGAAAAGCTGTGAAGTTAGGGGACCTTGAGCCCCCGAACAGGGAAGCCGTTGCCCGGCCACGGCGTCGAAGCGTTTTCCATGGCACGCGAATTGCGAGTACAGAACACGGGGATCATCAACGGAACTGCACGCACCAAGGAGCGAGATATGAGATGTCCCGAATGCGAGACCGAAGCGGCTTATGCACCAATCCGCGGCGATCTGGTATGCCTTTCCGAGATTTGCACCTGGACTCGCCGGCTCACCGAAGGCGAAGTGTTCGCATTGTTCTTCGAGCCTCGTCCGCTTTCGGCGTGCGCCTGAGAGCGTGCGAGGAGCACTGGCGCGGAGGGGTCTCCAGATTCGGAAAGCTGCCGCTGCTTCAACGCGGCATGAAGATGCGCGTCGGCTGGTACTTGTTCTCCGGGGCGAAGGACAAGAGCCCGGTCCCCCGGTTCACCTGGATCGCCGTCGGGATCGGATCGCCCTCGCGGAGGGCGACGTAGATCGTGACCGTGCTCCCCGTGCTCTCCGAGTCCACGACACGCAGGTCCGTGCCGGTCGTGTAATACGCCCCTTCGCCCCAGTCCTCGAGAAACCGGCTCATGTCGTACGATTCGCCGCCGTCCCACATGGCATACGCATCGGCGTACCGCCCTTCGGCCAGCGCGCCGATGAACGCACGGACGTGCCGTTCCTGCTGATAATGGCGGAACTCGTAGGCCAGCGTTCCGATGATGACCAGGACGGTGCCCGCGACGAGGGGCCACTTCAACCGGCTCCAGAGCGAGCGGGTTTCGATCTTTTCGCTGTGGATCAGGCTTCCGATGAGATTGTCGCTCATGGCTTTGCGCTACCGTACTGGGAGGATATCGCGCCGGACTCAAACGAACCAGCGGAGGATCGCCGCGTCCGATGCCCGAGCCCGTGACCGGATCTTGCTTCCCTTTTTCAACAACCGTTGCCGGTTGCGCAAGAGAAACCACAGACCCGGGATCGAACTCCACTCCCGGACGAGGACATAACCGACGACGGCGGCGTCGCGCCGGGCGATGGGCCAGAACAATTCGCGGCGGACGCCGGGCGTGAGGTTGTTCACCCTCAGGAGGAACCGGTTCTTGACCGAATGCCGGTTGATCGCAGCGGGCAACGTGTTCCGTCGTTCGGGCGTGACACGGCGACGGTGGCGGACGGTCGCGGCCGGAACATAGCGGCACGTCCAGTCCATGAGGCGGCACCTCCAAGCCAGGTCCGCGTCTTCGCGGTACGCGAAGAAATCCTCGTCGAAATACATGCCGTCGATAGCGACGTCCTCGAGACACGCCAGACGATACATGGCCGCGGCACCGCTGGCCCCGAACACCTCGCCAGCCTCGTTCCACTGCCCGCGATCGGTTTCGCCCGCGCCACGATCGAGGTGACGCTGGTTCCGCGTCATCACGATTCCGGTCGAGTCGATCGTCTTGCCGTCCATGCGGAGCAGCTTGCCCGTGGCGGACCCCGCACGGGGATCGGCATCGAGGGCCCGGACGAGTTCTTCGACGAAGGCCGGATCGGCGACGGTGTCGGGATTGAGAAACAGGATGTATTCGGCCGGGAATCGCTTTGCGAGGCGGTTGTGAGCGGCGGCGAATCCCGTGTTGGTCTCGGAGAACAGAAGATCGCTTCCAAGCCCGGTGCGTTCGACCGCGTCCCGAATCTCGGTACGGGTGCCGTCGGTCGAGTGGTTGTCGAGTACACGCACGCGGAAGTGGGTGAACGTCTGGGCCGCGAGGCTGTCCATGCACGGGCCGATGTCTCCCGCGCTCTCGAACGTGACGATCTGGACCGAGACGCGTTCCATGGATTCAGGCGCGGAGCACGCGCTTCAGCCCGCGCCAATACCCGGTCGCAAGCCGGGGACGCGCCGCCATCCGGGCGATGGTCCCGGCCGAGAGGGCACCCTTCAGGAGAGGCACGGCCCGCGGGGAAAGGCGCATGCGGGCGTATCGGAGCTGATTGGTGTAGTAGGCCTCGAAGAAGCGTTCGGTACCCAGGGAAGCAGCGCTGTAACCGCCGTCGTGTTCGAACTCGGCCCGTGGTTCGAACCACCGTTCCCACCCGCGGTTCTCCAGCCGTCGGGCAAAGTCGACGTCTTCGTACCATGCCGGGAAGAAGCCTTCGTCGAATCCCCCGACTTCATCGAAAGCCTCGCGCCGGACCATGAGGGCGGCGGCGGCCGGCTGTTCCACTCGTACCGGACCTGCTGGCACGAGTTCCTCTCCAAGGGGCCGTCGCAGTCCCAGGTTTTCGAGCATCAGTCGCAACACGGAAGGAAAGCGGCGGGGCGCGTAGCGGGCGTTGACAAATCCCCCGACGGCCCCCGCTCGCGGCTCGCGCTCGAGTAGATTCACGAGGGCTTCAACGGCTCCCGGCATCGCGCGAACGTCCGGGTTGAGAATCAGAGTGAAGGGCGTTTCGGTCTCCCGGAAGCCGCGGTTCACTCCGCCCGCGAACCCCGTGTTATGTCCGAGCCGGACGACGCGAACCCGTTGAGGGCCGCTGTTTGATTCGAGCTGGTGGACGGAGTCATCCGACGAGGCGTTGTCGACGACGACGATATCGATCCCCGCTTCGAGCGCGTTCACCGAGCGTGCGAGCATCGAGCCCGAGTTCCAGTTGACGATCACCACCGAAACGGCGTTCACCGCCGGGTCACTGGGCAAAAAACGCCTGGAACCCCCGGTAGAGTTCCCAGAGGTCGGCCTTGGACGACACTTCGAAGGGGGAGTGCATGCTGACCAGTCCGATTCCGACGTCGATCACGTCCATGTTCTGGGTGGCGAACCATCCCGCGATCGTGGCGCCACCGTAGCCCGCGTCGTAAGAATGTGTCTGCCACCGGACGCCCGCATCGTCGAGGACCGACCGTATGTGCGCGAAGAACTCCGAGTTGGCTTCGCGGCCCGGGCCGTATTCCTTGACGACCATGCCGTAACCGAGCCGGGAGGTCAGTTCCGTGTTCTGCGGCGAGGGGAAAAGCGGGTTCAGCGCCGTGGTCGTATCGCTGACGAGGACCTGGGTGTTGGAATAGGCCCGGCGAAGCCCGAGATCCGACGAGTCTCCGGATTGCCGGGCGATCATCTCCGCGACGACGGTCGAGAACCACTCCGACTGCACCCCGGTGTTCCACGAGCCCGTTTCTTCATTGTTGACCGCGTAGGCGACGGCCGTGAACCGGGGCGTGCCGACGTCGAAGAGGGCGCGCAGGCTGACATACCCGGTTGACCGATCGTCCTGGCCGTACGCGCCGACCAGCGCCCGGTCGAGCCCGACGTCGCGGGGCGCGGTCGCCGGAACGATCTGCAGGTCCGCGGAGAGAAAATCTCTTCCCTCGATGTCGTACTCCTCCTCGATCAGCGCCAGGAGACGATCAAGAGCCGTATCGGCATTGGCGCCGCTCTCCGGCGGGAGCGACGCGATGATGGGTTCGAGCTCCTCGGTGCGGATGACGTCCCGGTTGGTCCGGTCCCGGTAATCGGCGTCGACATGCGGGGCCAGGTCGGTCACGAGCAGGACGGGATCGTCCGGGCTCGTTCCCACCTCCACCCACACCGTCGTGCCGTCCGCCTTGTCGACGCGGCCGACGATCGCCAGCGGAACGTTCCCCCACTGGTAGTTCTTGATTCCGCCGTGAACCTGGGCGTCGACGGTGACGATCTCGCTCCGCTCGCGAAACGGGCGTGTCTTGAACTCGAGCCGGGGGGAATCGATGTGGGTGTTGACGATCCGCATCCCCGATGCGATCGGCTCCGAGCCGATGACGAACAGCGCGATGGTCCGGTCGCGGTTCGTCGCGTACCAGCGCGAACCCGGCACGAGCTGGTCGGCGGTGACGTCCGGTCCGAATTCGGAGAAACCCTCGGCGCGGGCCATGGATATTCCCTCACGGACGAACCACATGTGGCTGCGGACGCCGTCCATGAATTGCTTGAAGTCCTCGCCGAACGCCCGGACTTCCGCGCGCTGGGCGTCGTCGAGCTCGGGCCAAACAGGGTTGAATCCGAAGTCCTGAGAGGCCGGCATGGTGGCCGAAAACAGGAGGCCGGCCGCAAGAAGCGAGGCAGATCGTGGTCGTTTCATGGCTACACCCGAGGGAATTCTATCGCGTGTTCGAATCGGCCGGCTCACTTTCCCCCGACATCCGTCGAAACAGCGCCTCGTATCTGTCGGTCACGCTTTCCCAGGAATAGTCCCTCTCGATCCGGTGAAAATTCCTTTCTCCGAGGTTTCGCGCCAGACGCTCGTCGCCGAGGACGCGCGTCATGAGCGCCGCCAGTTCCGCGGCATCCGAATAATAAAGACCGGCGTCCGCGAGGACCTCGCGGTGCTCCGGCGTGTCCCGGGCGAGCACGCAGTTTCCCACCGCCATGGCCTCCAGCAGCGCGGGGTGCGTCCCTCCGACCTCGGTTGCCTGCACGTAAGCATAGGCATGGGAACGCAGTTCACCGTAGCCCTCGCCGTAGACGGCTCCGGTGAAAACGACGCGAGGGTCCGCCTGTTTCTTGAGGCCGGCGATGTATCCGGCGGCATAGGGCGCATCGCCGACGATGACCAGGCGTTTCGTCGTTTCGACCTGCCGGTAGGCGTCGATGACGATGTGCGCGTTGTTCTCCGGCTCGAGGCGGCTGACGAACAGGATATAGTCCCGGGGAGTCAGCCCCATGGTTTCGAGAAACGTGGTCGTTTCGACCCGGTCGCAGTCGGCGCCGTAGGCGATCATTTCCGAATCCGTACCCCGTTGTTCGCGGAAATAGGCGGAGATGACGGCGGCGTCGGTGACGACGACCGAAGGGAGCTTCGTTGCCAGCACCTCGGAAATGCGATACACCGCGCGCGCGATGGGCCCCCACTTCTTGCGTAAACGTTCGATGCCGTCGACGTTCAGGGCGACGGGGGTTCCCCCAAGACGGGGAACGATCGTGAAGATCGCGTTCACGGCATTGCAGACGAGGATCGCGTCATATCGCTCGCGGAATGCGTGGACGACGGATAAGAAGGTGTGCGCGACCGTGTCGAGGTGTTTCGTTGGAATCGTCGGCAGAATGACGATCCGGACGCCGCGATACACTCCGGAAGGCCTCGGGATGTTGTTCGAACGGCCGTACACGGTGACGTCGTGACCGCGTTCGACAAGGCGGGTGGCCAACTGTTCGGCGAAGGTCTCGAAGCCGCCGTAGTTGGCCGGAATCCCGCGAATGCCGAGGATGGCCAGTTTCATAGGCCTGCTAATATAAAGGGTTTCGCGGCATGAACGATATTTCCAGCCAGGTCGAGCGACTGCTTCCCGAGGGGCTCGCTTTCCTCGAGCGCATGGTCGGGCTCGAATCCCCCAGCTATGAGGCGCACCTCGTCGACGCGCTGGGCGATTCCGTGGCCTGGGAGTTCGAACGGCTCGGGGGCGACGTCGAGCGGCTCTCCGAACCGGACCGCGGGCACCACCTGATGATCCGTTTCGGTCACCGGGCCTCGAGCCCCGTTCGGCCGATCATGCTGCTCGGCCACCTGGACACGGTTTGGCCCAAGGGCGAGATCGATACACGGCCGTTCCGCATCGATGGCGATACCGCAACGGGGCCGGGAGTATTCGACATGAAGGCCGGGATCGCCATGATGCACATGGCGATCGAAAGCCTCCAGGCCGCCCGCGGGGAGTTGCCCGCTCCGGTGACCGTGTTCCTGACCAGCAACGAGGAAGTCGGCAGCCCCAACGTCCGCCGGCTGGTGCGCGACGTCGCCCGTGGTGTTCGATGCGCCCTCGTTCTGGAGCCCTCGCTTCCGGGCGGCGCACTGAAGACCACGCGAAACGGGATGGGCCGCTTCGTCGTCCGCGCCGTCGGCCGTTCGGCCCACTCGGGCGTCGATCCCGAGGCCGGCGTCAACGCCATCGAGGAGATCGCCCATCAGGTGATCCGCATCTCGAAGTTGGGAGACCGGACGAAGGGGACGACGGTGACGGTGACAACGGCGAAAGGAGGCACGCGGCCGAACATGGTGCCTGCCGAGTGTTTCGTGGAGGCTGATTGCCGGACCCCCACCGCCGACGAGGCCGAGCGCGTGACGCGGGAGATTCGGAGCCTGAAGCCGGTACTCGACGGCGCCCGGATCGAGGTCGAGGGCGAGTTCCGGCGTCCCCCGCTCGAGCCCACGCCGGGGAACACCGTGTTGTTCGAAGCCGCCCGCGCCGTCGCCCGGAGCCTTGGCCGCGACATCCAGGGAGGGTCTACGGGCGGCGCGTCCGACGGAAACCTCACGTCCGGGGAAGGGACGCCGACGCTTGATGGATTGGGCGCGATCGGTCACGGCGCCCATCAGGTCGACGAGGCCATCGAGGTCTCGTCCCTGGTCTGGAGGACGGCCCTCG
>CAZTTI010000604.1:0-2777 GCA_964615925.1 uncultured Solibacteraceae bacterium | reverse complement strand
CGACATAGGCCACGCGGCCCGTCGAGCATCCTTGGGCGTACGCGCGAATCGAAAGCTCGATGAAACCGGCGGCGCGGCCGTCCGGTTCGAACGCCAGAAGAACTGCCGCCGGCTCGGCGGATGTCCCCGCGAAGTAACGCTCGATGTCACCGGCATGACGGTCCGATGACCCGGGCCACAGGGCATGCCTCATCCGTTCCCAGACCTCCCGATCCGTCGGTTCGACCGGCCGAACCTCGATGACGCGATCGGATTTCAACTATCGAGCCCCCGCACCATTTCTTCCATCCCGTCGTTTCCCAGGCCGAGGCCGCGCCTTCCCGGCGTTGACGCTCTCGACCTCATGCCGCGCCACCCATCCCTGCCTTACTGCCGCGTCGGCGGGGAACTTGATGTCCGCCGTCGAGCGCGTGCTGTCGACGATGGTGTTGGAGGCGCCGCAGGTTGATGATCTGGTGTTCCATCTTCGTCCCTTTGTCCAGTTGTACCAGAACCTCCGCCATCAACCCGCCCAAGTGTCCGTCGGAGTCTCGAAGCAGATCGTGTAGCCGTCGGGATCGGGCCGAGCTGCTTCATGCCGTAGTCGGCCACAACCGGCTGGTTCGGTACGCGCGACCCCGAACAGAGGTAGCTCTTGGGGAACCGGGAGAGGCCAACGGGGAGAATCACGCCGTGAGCGCCTCCTCGGCAATCTGGACGACGCTCAAACGGCGATCAAGCGCAAAGAGGTCAATGAGAAATTCTAAGGATACTTGTCACTCGAATCCACGGTTATCAAGCCCGGTGTTGCCAAAGGCACCGTTGCCGAAAACGCTCAGCTGAGGCTATTCGGGCAATGCGAACACGTGGATCGCGTTGTTCCGTTCCGGATCGATCCCGTCGACGCCCGATCGCGCGAACAGGCTCGACGTCACGGCTCCGAGTCCGGTCAACACCGCAACGTACTGCCGCCCGTCGACCGCATACGTGATCGTGCTGTTCTGGATGGGACCGCCGAGCCGGGTCTCCCAGAGGATCGTGCCGTCCTCGGCGTCGAACGCGCGGAAGTTCTGATCGAGGTCGCCCCAGAACACGACGTCGCCCGCGGTGACGAGCGTGGCGCCGTTGCCCGGAACCGAGCCTTCGTAGATGCGCTCGATCTCGCCGGTGGCGACGTCGATCTTCGCGATCCCGGCGTATTTTTCCGGGTCGGAACCCGGACGCCGGACGCCCTGCCGCCGTTCGCGAATGCTGCCGTCCTCCGGCGCTCCCCGACCGCCGCGGCCTCCACGCCCAGCTTCGGGCGCCGGAGCCGGAGCCGCCGTCTGGGCTCCCGGCGGCGCCGGCGCGGAGCGGGTCATGTCGAGGCAGTCGTCGACGTAGGGGATGTAGAGCGCGTTCCGCTCCGGGTGATAGGACATCGGCCAGTAGCTCTTCGTGTTGTACGCGCAGATGACGTGCTGCTCCCCCGGCTCGTCGAGCGTGACGTCCGAGTTGATCGTGGTGATCCCCGTCACCGGATCAATGTCGGAGATCAGGAAGTTCGGAACGTCGTAGGGAAACGGATCGGCCCAGAGGAACTGGCCGGTCTCGCGGTCGAGCGCGAAGATGCCGCCGCCTTCGCCCACATTCACGACGACGTCATGGACCTCGCCGGCCGGAATCGTGGGATTCGCCCACTTGACCTCGCCGGTGTTGGGACGGATCTCGGTCGTGACGAGGACGCGTTCGTTGGTGAAATCCTGGTCCCAGTCGTCGCCGGGAAGGTGCTGGTAGTACCAGATCAACTCGCCCGTGGCGGCGTCGATCGCCACCGTCGAGTTGCTGTAGAGGTCCGCGGGCGCGGTCCGGCCGATCGCGTCGACATCGCCGCCGTGCCGGTCGGCCCGGGTGTTCGGCGTCGGATTGGCGACGCCCCAATAGATGACGTCGCGCTCCGGGTCATAGGAACCGCCGAGGCCCCATGTCGAGGCCGTGCGGGTCTCTTCCGGCGCCCCGCCCCAGCTCGCGTCGCCTTCGGGATCGTCCGATCCGGCGGCCGTATAGAAGCGCCACTGCTCTTCCCCGCTGCGGGCGTCGTGCGAGGCGACGTAGCAGTTGGCCCGCACTCCGCCGCAGGTTCGGCCGGTCAACACCCGGTCCCCGAACACGATCGTCCCCGACCCCAGTCCGCCGGTCGACTCGGTCTCCCAACGGACGGCGCCGGTCTGGGCATCGAGCGCAACGATGTGGTTGTCCGGGGCGGCGAAGACGACCATGTCGCGATAGAGCGCCAGCGTCTTGGCCCGCGAGACTCCCCCGTTCGGCCGGACGTATTGCCAGAGCATCTCTCCGGTGGCCGCGTCGAGCGACTGGACCGCGGTCCGGCCCGAGCCGTCGACTTGGACCGGCACCATGACGAACATCACGCCGTCATGGACGACGGGGATGATCTCGATCGTCCCGGGCGCGAGGTCGTTCTTCCAGACCTCGACGAGGCGACCGGCGTTGACGCGGTTGATCTCGTCGAGCGGGCTGAAGCGCTGCGCGTCGTAGGTCCGGCTGTACATGAGCCAGTCGTTCGGGCTCGGATCGCGCATCATCTCGGGGGTCACGGGCGTGTACGTTCGCTGTGCGGTGGCGGCCGCGGCGGTCCACAGGACCAACGTCACGAGGACGAATGTTCGTCTCATCGGTGCTCTCCAGTGCGGGAAGTCTGACACAGGATTGGCCTCGTGGCGAAGACCGAGTTCCTCGCAGGCAGCTCGCCGGCCTCGGTCACTTCGACACTCGCCGCCTGCCGAGCTTGTATCATGACC
>CAZTTI010000603.1:0-15168 GCA_964615925.1 uncultured Solibacteraceae bacterium | reverse complement strand
CTCCACGGCGCAATGCTGTAGAGGACGCCGTCGTGCTCGAGGTGCGTGGCTTCCTGCCGGTTCTGGGGATTGCCCGTGGCGGGGGGGATGTCGTAGGACCAGGCCAGACCGAGGCGGTCGACGTTGCCCTCGTTGATCTGGGTCAACGCGCTGTAGCGCTGTTCCTTCCAGTTGACGTTGTAACTGACCCAGTTCCCGCCGCTCGCGCCGTATTCGAGCAACGCGTCGTCCACCTGGGGGACCGATTGCGCGGCCACCATCCAGTGACCCACGATCAGGGCCAGAACGGCCCCCGGGAGGAGGGCCGGCTGGGGTGCACCCATTTCTCTGTACCTCGTTTGGAAACTCTGAGATGTGTTCAGTCTGCTTACGCTATCACGCTCCGAATCGGACGTTAAAGCGCTGTTGTGCCGAGGGGTGAGGGAAGCGGTCAGCCCGATTTCAACTCGGGGACGATCAGCGCATGTTGACGGACCAGGAGACGATCGACCGTGCAGATCGCCGTGCGGCGGACGAGGCTGTGCGCAACGAGCAATCGATCGAATGGATCCCGTGTCCACTCCAGTCGCAGGGCTTTCTCAACGAGGGGAACCAACCCGACCTCGTCGACGACGAATCGGGAATCGTGTTTGAGCGCTTCGGCCAGGTCCGGTGTGCGAGCTTCGAGCCGGCCGATTTCGGCCAGGAACTGGATTTCGAGCACGGAAACCGGTGACACACCCCAGGGCTTGTACCCTTCGAGCCAGGGAAACGCCTTCGTACGCTTGGACTCCGTCAGGATCCAGATCAGAAAGTGCGTATCGAGGAGGCAGGTCATGCCTCCACCGGTTTCGCGCCTTCCGACGGGCTCCACTCCCAGCGCCAGTTGTCGGCTTCATCGGCGTTGGGGACCCGGATCAATTCTTCGTAGCTCGGGACGGGGCGATCGTCGTCTTCGATTCGGAGTACCAGCTTCTTGTCGTGGCGCCGAATCGCAATGATTTCGCCATTGGCGGCCTCGTCGAGGAGGCGGAACCAGTTCTTGCGCGCTTCGGATGCCGTTACATATTTCACATGTACAATGTACATGTCGGAGGTCCCGCCGTCAACTTCCCAGAAGCGCAACCATAATAGTTGCCCAGTGCTGGAAGGCGCCGGCATCGTCCGCTCGGTTCGCGTGGGCCGCGAGAGCCATTTTCACGCACGTTCCCGATCGGATCGTCCAACTCCAGTCTTACCTTGATCGCCTGTCGGGACGATGGGACGATGCACTCTCCCGACTCCAATCGCTTGTCGACGGTCCGTCCGGGAAACCTGAAAGGAAACGCCAGATGTTTGTCGTGTTCTCATCACTTCTCGTGTTGACGATCGCGCCGCAATCGCCGGCTCCGATCGTGTTCTTCGACATCGCCGGTCCCGATGCGCCCGCGCTTCAGACTTTCTACCGGGAGGTGTTCCACTGGGACATTTCCGGCGGCGGGGAACTCACGATTCCCGTGACCTCCCCGCTCCCCGGTTTGATTCGGCCCGATCCTACCGAGAAGCGCATCTATATCGGTGTCGAGGACGTGGCCGCAACGCTCGTTCAGATCGAAGATCGCGGCGGGACGATCGACGCGCCGCGGTTCGAGGTGCCCGGGGTCGTTGTTCTCGGCCTGTTCACCGATCCCGCGGGCAACCGGATGGCGCTGGTGGAGATGGAAGAGGGGCGACCGAAGGTGCCGTGACTGGACTGCCAGGCACGACCATCCGTGTCGCAAACTCGCCGGCGGACTTCGCCGAGGCGCGGGTGCTTTTCGAAGAGTACGCGCGCGCTCTGGAAATCGACCTGAGTTTCCAGAACTTCTCTCACGAGCTCGAGAACATCGGCCGGATGTACGCTTCGCCGGAAGGCACGCTCCTTCTGGCCCGCCGGGAGGGCGTCGCCGTCGGCTGCGTAGCCATCCGGTCGTTCGAGGGGCGCGTGTGCGAGATGAAGCGGCTCTACGTGCGCCCGCCCGATCGTGGCATCAAATTGGGAAAGGCGTTGGCGCAGCAAATCATCGGCCGGGCGCGATCCGCGGGTTACGAAAAGATCGTCCTGGACACGCTGGCGTCGATGGAGCCTGCCCGCGCCCTCTACCGAAGCCTGGGATTCGACGAAACGCCGCCGTATTACGCAAATCCGATCGCGAGCGCGGTCTACATGGAATTGAACCTGGTTTAAGGAGAATCGCTTGCCCAAGACGGCCAAGTTCACGCTCGACGAGGCGCTCGATATGGGACCACCGCCAACCGGGAATCTCGCCGTCCCCGTCTTCGGGCACGGAACGCTCGAGGCGGAGCTCTACACGCCGCGCGGACACGATCCGCAAGAGGCCCACGACCGCGACGAAGTGTACATGATCGCCCGGGGCCGAGGCACGTTCTTCGACGGGACCGATCACCACCCGGTCCAGGCCGGAACCTTCCTGTTTGTCGCCGCGGGCCAGCCGCACCGGTTCGAGGCGTTTTCGACGGACTTCGCGGTCTGGGTCTTCTTCTACGGCCCCGAAGGAGGAGAACATCCCCGCTGACGGCGATCGGTTCGTTGGCCTCGCGATTGCTGCCTCCCCACTCGGGGGCTATGATCGCAAGAGGAGAAACCGATGGCCCGAACCGTGGTGCCCGAGACCGATACGGCGCTCCGGCTCGTTCTCGATCTTGGGAACACCGGCATGACCGACGATCAATTTTTCCGCCTTTGCCGCGACAACCCCGATTTCCGCTTCGAGTGGACGGGGCAGGGTGAATTGATCGTGATGGCGCCCACCAACCCGGAGACGGGGCGGAAGAACTCGCGAATCACTTATCGACTGGCCGCTTGGGCGGAAGCGGACCGGAGTGGGGAGTGCTTCGATTCGTCCACCATGTTCACCCTTCCGAACGGCTCCAAACGCTCGCCCGACGCGTCATGGATCCGCAACGAACGCTGGCAGGCGCTCGGGGCCGACGAGAAGCGTGGGTTCAGCCGGATCTCTCCCGACTTCGTGATCGAACTCCGATCGCCTTCGGATCGCCGGGCCGACCTCGAGTCCAAGATGGAAGAATATATCGGCCAGGGGGTTCGGCTGGGCTGGTTGCTCGACACCGTCGAGGACAGGGCGACGATTTACCGCCCGGGGGAGGAACCCCGTCTTGTCGACAAGCCGGGACTGCTCGACGGCGAATCCGTCCTGCCCGGATTCCGGTTCGATTTTGGTGAGATCAGGGGATAGTGCAGGGTGAAGCACTCCACCCTGCGGTTTCCCTGACGTCCTTCTCGTTCAGCGCGATCAATCAATCGCGAAGCAATAGAACAGGCCGGCGCCGCCGCTGGCGGTCAACTGCTGCTGGGAACATCCGTGCGATTCGTGGGACGAGTTCCACGACGGTCCCGCGGGTCCGCCTCCCATGCGATCGGAGTGCCCGACTTTCGTAAACGAATTCCAGTCGGTCGTGCTGGTCGTCCAGTTGTTGCACGTCATGTTGACCGGCATGCGATCGGGTGAATCCGGCGGCTGGCTACGCGCGGGCGGCGTCGCCACGGCGGGCGCCAGACGGCCGTCAGCGGTGGACCCCGTGATGATGTCGTGCATGTTGGGATTGTCGCCGACGCCGTTGA
This sequence comes from uncultured Solibacteraceae bacterium, assembly GCA_964615925.1. Lineage (GTDB taxonomy): Bacteria > Acidobacteriota > Terriglobia > 20CM-2-55-15 > 20CM-2-55-15 > JAJEDW01. The sequence goes on along the minus strand of CAZTTI010000603.1, from coordinate 11,567 downwards.
CCATTCCGCCTTGCTCGGTCAGCGCTGTCTCCTTGGTCAGATTATTGTTGTCGCTGTGCAGGTCTTCCACATTGGCGGCAACCTGAACCCCGCCGTAGTTGTACCAGGGGCCACTGCCGATCCGGTCGCGCGCATGGATGGGGGCGCCGCCGTTTTCACCAGTCGAGCTCAGATAGGCCCGCCACGTCTTGCCGGTGGATCCGGCGGCTGCGGCCAGGCTCTGGCAGCGCTGGTCGGCACCGCTCAACCCGCCAAGGTTCGCGCCGTCACCGGGACCGGCGCTGGTGATGAAGAAACTCATGGTCGGCGCCGGCCCTTCCTGCGCGAAAGCGATTCCCCCGGCCAGGACGATGGCCAGTCCGGCGATTGCAACCTTGGTGTGTATCCCGTTCATAATCGATGCTCCTGTTGGCGATGACTGCGAAACTCGAAGACGCGGTTCTCTGTAGAGGAGTCTATCAAAACGAAGGGCCCGGTGGATTCTGAGGGGGACGACATGAGCATCGAGTGGCCGCCAGACGAGCCGACCTGGATCGACGTCCGTTCGAGCTGAGAATCGCCCGCGCCGTCATCTGAACACCAGCGGCCGCAGGCTCATTGTCCACGAAAGCGGGACGGACGCCGGCACATAGCAGATCGCCGCGTCGCAGGCCTGATACTCCAGGGTCCCGTTGATCGTCACGCTGTCGAGGCCGCGCAGCATTCCCTGGGATTCCAGGTCGCCCTTCAGAACGACCTCCTGGAGCAGGGTGAACGGTTCCTCGTAGACGGGCACGGTTTCGTCGAACGGTTCGAAGTAGTACGAACCCGACTCTGGATACTCCATCCCCAGCATCTCGATGAAAGGCTGTGGCTCGATGTCGAGGGCGATCACCCGATAGTTGTCCGCGCCGGGAGCGTATATGTGCATGCCTTCCCCGGGCTCGACGTTCAACACGAGCGTAAACCGGTTGCCCGGCGCCAGCTCCGAACTGCTTGGAAACGTCGTCAGATCGAGCTGCGGCGTCGATACGCGGGTCGCCTCGACCGGCGCCAGATCCTCGCCTCGCCGGAGGAGAACGCTGGAGATCGTGTTGCGCTCGATATAGAAGTCCTCGAAATCGCGCTCGAGGACGACGCCGTCCGAATCGAGAATGAGGGTGCCGGGAAACGCGATCCCGGCCCATTCGGGATTTGGACCCACGACCGACACATACGTGGATACGGCTTCCTCGATCTCGGGAGTGACGCCCCCCTCTTCGGCGATCCACGTGGGTACGGGATTCAGGAGGTCGAAGCGCTCGATCACCGCCGACGTCGGATCCGACAACATCGTGAAGGTGATGTTGTTACGCTCGGCGAAGCTTCGGAGGATCTCTTCGGAGTCGTAGCTGATCGTGACCAGCTTGATGCCGCGTTCATCGAGCTGGTGGACATCGCGTTGCAGCTCCACGAGCTGCGTCTTGCAATACGGTCACCAGTCGGCCGAACGGAGGAACACCAACATCGTCCCGTTTGGCCCCGCGATGGACTCCCGTGTCCACGTGTTCCCGCTCTGATCGGAGAGGCTGAAATCGGGAATGCGGTCGCCGGCCTGCGGACCGCGCTGTGAAACATCGATTCTCTCCCGTGCGGGTGCCTGGATGCCGTTCGCCGGCAAAGTCAGGAAGGACAACAGAGCCGCCAGCGTGAGCACTCGGTTTCGCATGTCATCTCCTCCGCTGAAACATACAAGTATAAGGATCGGGGCCAAGAGAAGTGGAATGCAGATTACATACCCCAGCGGACGCCATGCCAGAATGGTTTCTGACACTCGAACGCGTGACCGCCGGCAAGCGGGAGAGCCCGCCCTTTTCCGCCGGCGAGATCGGGACGGCTGCGAGCGTCCGGTTTTCAGCGAAATGAGGCGGGCAGGGAACGGGTCGTCAGATTTGGCGGGGCCGCGCACCGCTGGTGATCCGCCGGACGATACCGCAAGCCCAGGACCGGAAGGTCATGCCGGGTGGAATGCGCCGGACCGAGCGGTACGCCTCGACGAACGTTCGCACATACGCGGCGCGCGCCGCCCGACGGTCCCCGGAGGCGGAAAGCGCGAATGCGAGCACGTAACGGTCGCATCGGCGAACGAGATCGTCGAAGGCCTTTCGGTCTCCTTTCTGAGCGCGTTCGACAAGAACGCTTTCTTCGCGCTCGTCGTCGATGAAACGGCCGAGCTCCTCGGACATGCGGTCCGCGGCAATGTAGCTATCGGCCACGGCTTCCTCCATTTCGTGGTGAACCCGCCTTTCCGAAGGGATTGGATGCGGTCGCGGACGAAAGGATTCGGCGAATCTTCGGGCGCCGATCACAACGCGGGAGCGAAGCGGGGCCGACAGCGCCCGGCCGCCGGTCGGGCGCGGGAAACGACGGTACCGGCTCGCCGGGTGAGCCAGGTGTAGGTGATGTTCTTCAGATTCATGTTGTTTCTGTCCTTCGGTGGATAAAACATCGATTTCAGCGGCGAGACGTGGTCTCATGCCTTCCAGCGTGCCGACATTCGATTTCCACCTTCTTGGGGGATTATCTGCGGATACCCACCCACAACCTGTTCAAATGTGCACATGGCCGGATAGTCAGAGGTTGTCACCAACAATCAGCCAGACTCATCGTGGTACGCCGCGGCGTTTCCAGGATATGGTTCACTGATCTCAACGATTGCCATGCCGCTATATCTTTGACGAGGGCCGGCCCGGCCAATCGCCCCTCGGAAGTCGGAGGAAGTTATGGACTCGAGAACCGGCCGGTCGGCGCCGTCGTTCGAATTACCGGACTCCAGGGGCCGCGTTCGCCGGCTCGACGACTATTCCGGCGGATGGCTCCTGCTGGTCTTTCATCGACACCTCGCCTGACTGCCGTGCCGCGAGCATTTGTCGCAGTTGCGGCAACGTGAAGATGAGCTGACCGCACTCGGTGTCCGAGTGGCGGTTGTTACGTTCGAAGCCGGACCGATCGTCGAAGCTTATGTCCAGGACACGGGCCTCGGGTGGCCGATTCTGGTGGACACGTCGCTGGAGTTGTACCGCGCGTACGGCATGGGCAGCGGCCGGATCTGGGACGTCTGGGGCCCGCCGGCGTGGTGGATCTATGCCAAGCTCCTGGTTCGTGGCCGGCGCCTCCGGATACCGACCGGCGACGTCAACCAATTGGGCGGCGATGTCCTGATCGATCGGGACGGTACGGTGCGCCTCCACGTTGTCGGCCGGGGCCCGGCCGATCGGCCATCGGTCGATTCGATCCTTCAGCTTGTGGGACGTCTTCGAGGATCGACCGAATCGACGGCGTCGACGATCCGGTAAAGGCTTACCTTCGGCGCTGCGCGCTGGTCGTCTTGTGGGAGCGCCCGTAGACGCCGGCCAGAATACAACGACACCGGGAAACCTGTTGACGTACGGTAGGACACCACGTAGTGAACGCTGGAGGCGGTCCCTTGCGGTGGATGGTTGGGCAGGAGCCTTTGATGTTCCCGCGAGGCTGCGCGCATTGGGCAGCGGTCGAGAAACGACTCAGCCGATCGAGAGAGAGGCTAACCACGCTCCGATCTGAAAGTTCCGGACGGAATCCAGAAGACCAAACACGTTCAGAAGCCACAATACAACGACGATGACCACAACAGCATTCAGAATCGATTTGATCGAGCGGGCCATCGGCACGTAGGTGTTCACGAGCCAGAGAAGAACACCGACGACAATCAGCGTCAGGGCTACTTGGACCAAAGGCATGATGGATGCACCTCCGTATGTATGTCATAGTGTGGCGTGTGAACAGCTGGCCTGCTGTCCAAAACTGTACAGCCGCTGTTTTTCGGGCGCATCACAAGAAATATTCGGTAAAGGGATTCGTCCGGTCGTTCCGATACGGGAGGCATCAATGAGACCGCTGTTTTGGATCGGTTTGGTCGTACTGATTCTTGGCGTTGTGTCGCTCGTTGTTCCGATACCCAGCAGCCAGCGGGATGGCGTCACCGTTGGAGATGTGTCGATCGGTGTGGAGACGCGACGTGAAGAAAGGGTATCACCCGTGGTCAGTGCGGCGATGATCCTGGGCGGAATTGCTGGGATGGCGGCAAGCATGCGGAAACGTGGCTGAGTACCGGGCGCCAGGGGCGGCGGCACGCCCTGTGCCGCCGCCGGCTGCCGAAGACCCGTTCCGGCAGCAATTCGTGAAGTTGTCGTGCTGGACCGTTCCCTTAAAGCGACGACATCGATTTTTGTTCAGGGCCAGCGCTCTCGGTCTCTAAGGCTGTGTCCTGAAGGCCGGGCTTCCGATCGCCTCCCCGGAAACGACCAACTCGACCCGGCGATTCTGCTGCCGGCCGCTGGCCGTCTCGTTTGTCGCGACCGGTCGGCTTTCGCCGTATCCGGTGGAGCCGATGGAAGTGCCGGCGACTCCCTGATTCATGAGGAAGTCACGGACCGCCATCGCCCGATTCTCGGACAACAGATTGTTGAGGTCGTCCGATCCCACGCTGTCGGTGTGGCCCTCGATCTCGAGGTGCAGAGCGGGATAGGCCAGAACGATCCCGGAGATTTTGGCGAGCGCCTCGCGCGCCCCGGGGTTGAGCGAATATTGCCCGCTGTCGAAGAGTACGTCCGACATGTTGACGATAAGTCCCCTCGCGCTGTCCTGTGTCTGGAGAACGCTGTTGAGTTGCCCGGCAAGCTGGTCACGAAGGATCTGCTGCTCGCGCTCCGACCTTTCAGCGGCCGCCGTCGCCGCCTGTTGCCTGTCAATGTCCGCGGTCGCCCTGCTCAATGCCGCGCGCTGGGCCGCCGCTGCGGCCTCGTCCCGGATTCGAAGTGCTGCAGCCTCGGCTTCGATGCGAGCCTGGTCGGCGTTGTCCGCATTCGACCGTGCGGCTGCTGCCGCGCGGTTGGCCTCCAATTCACGTGCGGCTGAAGCGGAACGTTCCGCGGCCAATCGTTGATCGGCCTGACTCTTCAACGTGATCAACCGCGCATCCTCCGCAGTCTGCACGGCTTCCCGGGCAGTCATCGCGATGATTCTGGACTCCCGCTCCTCCGTCAAATGGCCTTCCGCCTGCAGGAGAAGCTCGTTCGCCCGGTTGAAGCTGTCGGCCGCAAACGTCTCCGCTCCGGCCCACCTGGCAATTCGCACGGCGTTGCGGGCCTCGTAGATATCGAGGGGCGTATCGCGATCCATCGGAATCGGCCTCAGGTCCTCCGGTAGCACATTCGTGGTGTATTGGCCGCGTTGAAGAAGCTCGAACTTCGCTTCGACTGCCTCAACTGCACCCTCTGTGTCTGCTCTGACGACATTCTCCATGACCACGACGTCGCTCGGCTGGGAAACGGCAAAATAGGGTTCAGCGGTGACCATCATTCCGAAAGCCTGGAGTTCCGTTGTCACGTTGAGCTTGCTCTTCGTGCCGTTGAGGATGATCTCCCCCATGTTGGTCGCCCGTCCCTCGGGCGTCACCGCCCAAAGAACGTAGGTCAGAAATTCCGGACCGAATCGACTCGCCGACGCTAGGTCGTCGAACTCGACCTCGACCTCGATATATCCCTGCTTGCCTTCAACCTTTGCCTCGCCACGGGCGTCTGGCAACAGCGGTGTTCCCTCGAAATCGATCTTTGTGGCCCCGCTTCGATGCTGAAAATTGACCGCTTGCATCGTTCGCTCGACGACGTTGATACGAATGGTGTAGATCGGCTGCGTGTTACTCTGCGGGACCGGCGCCTGTGCGTTGGCCGGCTCGAGCGGGATCACCAGCGACCACGTGATCAGTAGAGCCATGTTTAGTATTCTCAATTCGCGACCTCCCGGTCTGAAACTACATTGTGATTGAACTGGTGAGAGTAAACTCGAAGCGCGTTTCGGACCCGTAGTGGGTTTCATCGCCCCGGGTTGCAAGGACGACGCCGGTTCCGGCGCCGGCGCCGGTAGCGGCTCCGATCGCGGCTCCCTTCCCTCCGCCTGCTATGGCTCCGATGGCGGTTCCGACCGCCGTGGAGCCGGCGATGATTTTCGCGTCGCGTGTCTGGGTGGAGTCCGAACTCGCCGAGAACACGCCGGTTGTGATTGGGAACAGCGTGTCGTCTTGCACGATATCGGTCAGTGCGAAACTAATGCTTGCGAGTCCGCTCGCCTGGTCGGCGCCTTCAACATCGGTGACGCGCCCGCGAATCGTCGTTCCTCTATCGAGAACCGTTGCGCCGTTGACTACGATCGACTCCGACAAAGCCGTTAGAAAGTGGTCGCCAACGGAGTTTGTGCCCGAGTCGAGGGCATCGATCAAAGAAACCTTGAGCACGGTTCCGGACGGAATCTCGATGCGTCCGGCGGCTGCTGCGCCATCGGTGTTCGCGCCAACGGGTTCCGCGGCGACCCGTGCATCGGCGTTGGCGGCGTCCACGGCCGCCTCCGCGAGCCGGACGTGAGCGTCGGCCGCAGTCACGCGGGCTTCGGCGTCTTCCGCGACCACGCGTGCGTCTCGAGCTGTGTCCCGGGCCTCTGTCAGGACGTCCTCGGGAGAAGGATTCGAGCATCCAGAGAATCCGAACACGAGGGCAACTGCTGCCAACTTCACGAGCATTTTCATGTCTGAACCTTCCTTTAACTATGAGTGTGGGCTCGCAGCCCGAAAGGTTACTGTGCAATTGAGCACAGAGAAGTTCACGACTGCGTCGCGGTGTCTAATCTTGCACAGACGGGAGCCACGAAAGGTGCGATCGTCCGCGCGACGAACAAGGCGCGCGACGAGCAGGAGGAGAAGTTCAGGGCTGCAGGGACTGCAGACGATCGAGTCTATAATCAATAACCTCAGGGAGCCCGGATGTTCAGAAAGAGAAGTGTTCTGAAAGCGTGGGGAGGCCTGTTGGTCGGACGACCACCTATCCTTTCGATAGAGATTACGCGGGAGTGTCCTCTGGCCTGTGCAGGATGCTACGCCTATGGCGATTCGCATCTGGGTGGCGCCGCAACGCTACGCGGGTTGAGTGACCTGAAGGGAGACGCGCTGGTCGCTGGCATTCTCGGTCTCGTGGAGCGTCAGAAGCCTCTGGACGTCTCGCTCGTGGGCGGGGAACCGCTGATGCGTGTCAAGGAACTCGACCAGTTGTTGCCGCGTCTGGCCGAGAAGGGGATCACAACCATGGTGGTCACCAGCGGTGTTATTCCTGTTCCCAAGACATGGATGGACATTCCGGGGGTTCGAGTGTTCGTCTCCGTCGATGGCCTCCCCGAACACCATGACGTGCGCCGCAAACCCGCCACTTACGAACGAATCCTGCGAAACATAGAGGGCTGTAAAGTCAATCTGAGTTGGGTCATTACACAGGCTATGATGGAGCGCCCAGACTACCTCGCAGACTATCTCGAATTCTGGTCAGCCCGGCCTGAAGTCCAGAAAATCGGAGTGAACATCTATACGCCTCAGATCGGAGAGCGCAGCAGCGAGACACTGACCCCGGAGGCTCGCCAACAACTCCTCGCCGCGCTTCCGGGCCTGAATAAGCGCTTTCCGAAATTCTGGATGCGCGATGGTGTCGCGCGGGCCTTTGGCGATCCACCGTCTTCACCCGACGATTGCACGTTTGCCAAAATGTCTGTGAACTATTCGGCGGATCTCAAAACCCAGGTCGAACCTTGCGTCTTTGGCGGCAAGCCGGACTGTTCGCAATGTGGATGCGGCGTCACCGCGTTGCTTCATCACGTTGGCACACTCAGGATCGCCGGCCCGTTGCGAGCCCGGCATCTGATGCACTCGTCTATCGCCGTCGGCCGCTTCGTTTCCCGTCATCGACCGGACTCGACAAAGGTCCGGAGATGGATCCCCGAATCGATCCAGACGGAGCAGGATTCCGGACACGAACGCGATCCGGCCTGAAATTGCACGCCTGTTCGAATATGGAAGACACAAGCATGAAACTGTCGCGGAAGATAGGGCCGCCGGGTAGGTGACACACTACGACGCCATCGTCATCGGGGCCGGGCAGGCCGGTCCGCCGCTCGCGACCGCGTTGGCCGGGAGCGGTCGGAAAACGGCAATCATCGAGCGAGAACACGTCGGGGGGAGCTGCATCAACTATGGCTGCACGCCGACCAAGACGATGGTGGCGAGCGCCCGCGTGGCATACCTGGCGCGCCGGGCGGCCGATTACGGCGTCCGGACCGGCGACGTGTCCGTTGATATGGCCCGCGTGCGCGAGCGGAAGCGGGCGATTGTCGAATCGTTCCGCGGCGGCAGCCAGAGCCGGCTCGAAGGCAAGGAAAACCTCGACCTGACCTTTGGTGAAGCCCGCTTGACAACCTTTGGTGAAGCCCGCTTCACCGGGCCGCGATCGGTCGAGGTCCAGCTTCGGGAGGGCGGAACCTTACGCATGGAGGCGGACCTTGTGTTCATCAACACGGGGACCCGTCCGGTGCGCCCGCCGATCCCAGGCCTCGATTCGGTTCGCGCACTCGACAACACGTCCATCATGGAGCTGGACCAGCTCCCCGAACACTTGATCGTGCTCGGCGGAGGCTACGTCGGCCTGGAGTTCGGTCAGATGTTCCGCCGATTCGGAGCCCGCGTCACGATGATCCAGTCCGGGTCCCAGGTCCTGCCCCGCGAGGACCCGGACATCGCGGAGGAAGTCGCCGGGATCATCCGGGGGGACGGCATTGATCTTCACGTCGACACCCGCGCCGAGCGCATCCGCCCCGTCGGAGAAGGAGCCGTCCGTGTCGCGATCACGAGCGGCTCGGGCCAGAAGTCGACGCTCGACGGCAGCCACTTGCTCGTGGCCGTTGGAAGGCAGCCGAACAGCGACGCGCTCAACCTCGAATCTGCGGGGATCGAACTGGACCCGCGCGGATATATTCCTGTCAACGATCGTCTGGAGACGGCGGCCCCGGGCGTCTACGCGCTCGGAGACATCAATGGCGGACCTGCGCAGACGCACGTCTCTTACGACGACTTTCGAATCGTGAAGGCGAATCTGATCGATGGCGGCAACGCGTCGAGAAAAGACCGCCTGATTCCGTACACGGTTTTCATCGACCCTCAGCTCGGCCGCGTCGGGCTGACCGAAACCGGCGCCCGGAAGCTCGGGCGCGACCTGCTCGTCGCGAGGATCCCGATGGACAGGGTGGCCCGGGCTCTCGAGCTGGACGAAACTCGCGGCGTGATGAAGGCGGTCATCGACAAGGAGAGCGGCCAGATTCTCGGTGCCGCCGTACTGGGCATCGAGGGCGGAGAGGTCATGGCCGCGATCCAGACGGCCATGTGGGGGAAGTTGCCCTACACCGTGCTCCGCGACGGGATCTTCGCGCATCCGACGCTGGCGGAAGCGTTCAACACGCTGTTTGGCAGCGTGGAGGAAGTGTGAACCGTATCGGTGCCGTCATTCCGGCTGCGCCTCACGCCTTCCGGACACGATCGCGAATCCGACCTGCCCGCCGCGACGGATGCGGGAAGCGCTGTTCCTGACCGTCGTTCCGGACCTCTGCGGCTGGTCCCCTGACGACAGCGGACCGCGTCGGTCCGTTGCGCGAATGGCATCAGCAGTGCTCCGAGGCCATCGCGCGGGAAGGCGAAGCCGTCGGCTCCGTAGTGCACTGCGACCTGACCGGGTATCCATTTCATCGCTTTCCGAAGTTCGCGCCGTATACCCTCTTTCCGGATGCCCTGTTTGCGGTCGTGGTCATCGGTACGTTCGGTGGCATCAAGGTATCGGTCGGATCGAACGCGTGGAAGCCGACTGAAAACGCTCCCAATCTGGCCACCATGTGCGAAAAGCACGGAGGCAACGGTCAGCGAGAGAGCCGCCCGGAGACGGTCCTGGTTGTTGCCCGTGACGGCGGTTTTCGTCGAAAGATTGTCGAGGTGCTGGACGGCGACGGATATGCCATGATCGAAGCGGGTGATGCGCGGCAGGCCCGTCGCGTATGGGAGGAACATGATGGTACGATCGACCTGATCCTGACGACCATCCGCCTCGCTTCCTCTCCGAGACGCCACGGCGATCTGCCTCTCAGGAGAGCCGGCACCAGAGTCGTTTACGTCCTGGAACCGGACGGCGGGCCGATGGCAACCTTCGAACTCGAATACGGCGATCTGGTCCTCGCGAGCGGATTCACCGCCTACGAGTTGCGAGCCATGGTGCGCGGCGCCCTGGACGCATTCGTCGCAAGCGTGTTCGATCCGGGGTCGATGACGGGATCGTGATATCCTTTCCGGCAATGTCCAGGCGCACCCGATTCATGGCGTCGGCGCTTCTTTTCGGATTCGTCGGAGCGAATGTGTTCGCCTGGGTGTGCCTCGTCGTCATGCCGACGACCCCTTCCGACGCGGCCGTCATGGCGGATTGCGACATGGAGATGATGGAGATGCCGGATGTCGAGGGCTTTGGCATCAGCGCGTCTTACACCTGCTGTCTTTCCTGCATCGTGGAAGCCGGGTTGCTGGACACGCACGGTTTCGAGTTGTCTCCGGCCGTTTCCGCGCCAGGCGTCCTGGACGGTGGCGCGCGGGAATTCGTGGTCCCGACGGTCGGCGAACCGGCCGAGCGCGTCGTGCCTCCCCAAGTCTCCCCTCCCGTCTTTCTCCTGACCGGCTCGCTCCTCATCTAGGACACGTCTGCCTCGCTTCGTTTTTCCTTTACTCGAAGTGTCTCAAGGTGAGGTGTCCCATGTCCGTTTTCCTACTGATTCTCCTTCAGGCCGGCCCGGCGGCGCCCGATCGTCTCGAAGACCTGGTCCGGATGGCTCTCGACCAGAACCCGGAAATTCACGCCGCCGCCCGTCGATGGGAAGCCGCGGCGGCCCGGCCCTCTCAGGCCCGGGCCCTGCCCAACCCGGTGATCAGTTTCAGCTACTGGAACGCCGGAAGTCCCTTCCCCGGAACGTCGGTCGGCGAAGACCCTCTGAGTTTTGTCTCGCCGATGCTGACCCAGAGGTTTCCGTTCCCCGGGAAGCGGGGCCTTCGGGGTGAGATCGCTCAGGCGGAGGCGGACGCACAGGGCCGGCTCTACGATGCCGAGCAGCTCCGTGTCGCGGCCGATCTCACGCGGGCGTATTTCGATCTCTATCGCGTCCAGCGCTCGATCGAAACGCTCGAGCGGAGCCGCGAGCTCCTGACGCGCTTCACGAGCGTGGCGCGAAGCCGCTACGAGGTGGGAGAGGGACTCCAGCAGGACGTTCTCCGTGCGCAGGTCGAAGAGACTCTCCTGGAGGAACGGTTGTCGGTCCTCCGGCGACAGGAGGGTCAACGGGCGGCGCACATCAATCAGATGGTCCGCCAGCCCCCGGGCACGGCGGTCCAAACCGTCCCGGGTGGCACGATATCCACGCTCGACTACACGCCCGACGAGCTCTACGCCGTCGCCGAGGAGGCCAACCCCATACTCGATTCCTACCGGCTCGACATCGAGCGCGGCGCACGGGTTGTCGATCTCGCCCGGAAGGAACACCTTCCGGACTTCGATGTCCGAGTGGGCCGGATGTTCATGGGCAGGTTCGACGACATGTGGGACGTGTCGGTCTCAACCGAAATCCCGCTGTTCTTCGGCCAGAAAGAGCGGCGCGGCGTCGAAGAGGCGGCGGCG
>CAZTTI010000602.1:0-4292 GCA_964615925.1 uncultured Solibacteraceae bacterium | reverse complement strand
TTCCCCAGTTCGATCCGCGGCCGCACGCCGGCGGCCACGACGACCATGTCCACTGACAGGGAGTCGTCGCTCATGCGCACGACGAGCTTCCCTCTATCGGCATCGACGGAACGGATGCGTGCGTCGGTTCGAACGCGAATGCCCATCTCCTCGATCCCGGTTCGGGCGAGGCGCCCGGACGTCTCGTCGAGCTGGGCCGCGAGCAGGTGGGGCGCGTGCTCGAGGACGTGACACTGGACCCCCGAAATGTGAAGCGCCCGCGCGGTTTCCAGACCGAGGAGGCCACCCCCGATGACGGCGGCGGACGAGGAATTCCGGGCCCGGGCCCGGATCGCGTGGAGGTCTTCGACGGTGCGATAGACGAAGACGTAAGGAAGGTCGAGTCCGGCAATAGGAGGGCGAAACGGACGCGAGCCCGTCGCGAGCACGAGTTTGTCGTACGTCGTGGACTCTCCGTCGTCGGTCTGCATCGAGTGCGTGTGACGATCGATCGCTACGACCCGAAGTCCTGTCCGGAGCAGGATGCGGTTCCCGGCGTACCACTCGCGAGAGGCGAGCGCGAGGCCTTCGGCGGCGCGGTCCCCGAGAAAATCGGTCAGATGAACGCGGTCGTACGCGGGACGCGGTTCTTCCCCAAAGACGACGATGTCGTACCGCTGCGAGGCGCCGTTCCGCGACAGGGATTCGCACAATTTGAATCCCGCCATGCCGTTGCCGACGATGACGAGCCGTTGCCGGACCGCGCTGCTCGTCGAACCCCCGAGAGGCGGCCGGGGAACGGTGGTATCGTCGCGATCGCGTCGCCGCTCGAGGACGGGTGGAAACATCGGTCTGTCTCAGGCGCGGGCCGCGGTCGTGGCACGGGCGGCGTCTTTCATCGTGGTCGCCAGGACCGAGTAGACTTCCGTCCATGCGTCGCGAGTCTCGGGCGTGAAGGAGTCCCCCAAACCTTTTTCGAGGGTCCACAACAACGCGGTGCCGACGGTGTCGTAGTGCGCGTCCTGGACTCCGTACCCGACGTGCCGGACACCGAGATCCCGCACGACGGGGACCAGACTCCCCAGGTCGTCCAGGCCGCGAACCGCCGCTGCGATCATCTGCATGAGCTTCTTCTTCTGCTCGGCCATATTTTCGGGAAACATTGGCCGTAACGCGGGATCGATCTCGAAGAGGCGTTCGTAGAACAATCCCGCCGCCTGGTCGGCAATTGGCGCGACCTTGGCGAAGGAATCCTGAACCAGCGTCTTTTGTTCGGGGGTCAATGCGGTTCCTCCTGTGTGATCCGGTTGTTCATCCGCGACGTGAACGTCGTCTTGGCCATGGCAATACGGGTTCCCAACGCGCGTGACCGCGGCTGGTGAAGATCCCGCGTTGAAAAGAAACGGGATGGAAGCAAGAGCGTTGGATTGATCCCGCGCGTGCGAGCCTGGTGGGTGGGAACAAAATTGTTTACCCGCTGACGCCGATGTACGAATCGCGTGGCCGGGGGCGTGGCGCCGGGATACGGGTTGCTATTTATAAAGTATTTACTTTATAAATCCGGCATGAGAATCATTCAGAACAACGACACGCGGCACCAGATCCTGGAGCTGATCAAGCACAAGGGGCCGCAAGACGCGAGCGCCCTGGCAGGCCAGTTGGGGATCTCGGCGATGGGTGTGCGTCAACACCTGTACGCCCTCGACCGGGATGGAGTGGTTTGCTTCGGGGAACGGTCCGGTCCCGTCGGGCGTCCGGCCAAGCTCTGGCGGTTGACGGCGGCGGGAGAGCGCTTGTTCCCGGACGCGCACGCCGAACTCGTGGCGGAAATCCTCACGGCCGGACGGAAGGCGCTGGGCGCGGAGGGGATCGACCGGCTGCTCGACGAACGAGCCCGGGCGCAACGGAAGGAGTATCGACGACGGATCCCCCCGGCCCGGGACCTGGATGTCCGTGTCGACGCGCTAGCCCGCATCCGGAGGGAAGAGGGGTACATGGCCGAGTCCAGGAAGAATCGGGACGGCTCGTATTCCCTCGTCGAGAATCATTGTTCGATCCGCTTGGCGGCCGAAGCTTGCGCGGGGCTGTGCGAGCGCGAGCTGGAGCTGTTCCGCTCGATTCTGGGGGCGGGCGTCGAGGTCGAGCGGGAAGAGCACATCATCAACGGAGATCGTCGTTGCGCCTATCGCATTCGCGCGGGTTCCGCAAGCGCGGCTCCCGCCGAACCGGACGGGCCCGGCGTCTGAGAAAGGGAGCGCTCCATGTCCTGGATCCAGGCCGCCACTATCGAGGAACTCGAATCGCACCCGGTCGTGGTGAAGCACTCGCCGTTCCAGGTGCTGGTCCTGCGGTCCGCCGGCCAGGTGTACGCGGTCGACAACCGCTGCCCCCACGAAGGATATCCGCTCGCCGAGGGCACGCTCGCGCCCGGCGAAGGCATCCTCACCTGCAACTGGCACAACTGGAAGTTCCGCCTCTCGGATGGACAGTGCCTGGTCGGCGGGGACAACCTTCGGCACTATCCGGTTCGTGTCGAGGGCGGTACCGTCCTGGTCGACCTCACGCGTCCCAGCGTGGAAGAGGCCGGGCGGCGGATCCTTTCCGGCCTTCGCGTCGCGTTCGACGATCGCGACTTCGGCCGGATCTGCCGGGAGATCACGCGTCTCGACTACGAGGCGATCGATCCCGTTGAAGCCGTGCGGTCGGCCGTCCGCTGGTGGCACGACCGGGTCGAATACGGCACCACGCACGCGATGGCGGCGATGGTCGATTGGCTGGACCTCGCGTCGGGTTGGGCGTCCGATCGGGAAAAGAAGATCGTCTGCCTCGCCGAAGCCGTCGATCACCTGGCGTTCGATGCCCTTCGCCGACCGGTGTTCCCCTATCCGGACGCGGGGCAGCCGTTCGATCCGGGAGATTTCCTCGACCTGATCGAGAACGAGAAGGCGGACGCCGCCGAAGCGATGGTCCAACGCGCCATTGATGACGGCCGGACGTGGGACGATCTGGAGGAGGCTTTTGTCGCGGCGTCCCTCGCCCACTACAACTCGTTCGGCCACTGTCTCATCTACGTTTCCAAGATGCGCGGTGCGGTGCGTCATCTCGGCGGTGACGAACTGAGGTTTCTCGCGCTGCCCCTGGTCCGCAAGATCGCCTACGCCACTCGCGAAGACCTCATCCCGGAGTTTCGCGGCTACGGCCCCCTCGTCGAGAAGCTTGAATCGGCGGAGCCGGCAGGTTCCCGGAACCGCGCGGAACTGCGCGTTCCGTTTCCCGCGACCTTGCGCGAGTCCTTCGATTGGCTGATCGATGGAACGGCGAGATTCGACGTGGAGACCGTGTACGACGCTCTGCTCGAAGCCCTCGCCTGGAGCATGCTGCACTGCGATCTTTCTTACGATACTGCGCTAGACAGGCCGGTGGGCCAGAACGTGGGCTGGCTGGATTTTACCCACGGGATCACGTTTGCCAACGCCGTCCGGATCCTGTGCGAGCGCCACCCTCGATATAGGAATCATGGCCTGGCCCAGATGGCGTGCTTCCTCGGGCGCAACTCCCGCTTCGTCGATCCGAACGTCGACCGTGCCGCGTGGAAAATCGCGGACGCCGGCGGCTTTCTCCAGGAATCGTTCGAGGGCCTGCTCGACCATGGAATGAGGGACCCAATCTTCTCGGCGCACCTCCTCAAGACGTCGGTTGCGGTCCGGGACGAGGCCGCCGTGGCCGGCGAATCGTGCCGGGAGGCCCTCCTGGCCGCCTTGAACCGGTTCCTCCATTCCCCGATCAAGATGAAACACGTCCGGAGGAACGTCCGGCAGGCCATTCGGCTGGTGTCCCGGGATTACGCGCAGGGTTCGTAGCTCAGCTCCTCGATCAACTTGCTCCGGCGGTATTCGAAGATTCTCCGGAGGTCCTGTGCCACGAGGCAGGGTGAGGGTCGAGGTAGACCTGATTTTCGAGGTAGCCGATATCGAACTTGCGCACGTAGTGGCGCAGCAGGGTTACTGGGACGATCAGGGGGGACAACTCGAGCCGGTAGTTTTCGATGCAATGTCGAAGCTCGGCCCGGTCCGCGGCATCGATCCTGTCGGAGACGAATCCTGCCATGTGATCGAGGACGTTGGTGTGATTGCGCCGAGTCGGGACACGCGTCATGACGTCGGAGAACTCCTTCCAATACGTTTCGGCCAACTCGTGCGTGTGGGGGAACTCGCCCGCCCGCCCGAGCAACGCACCCAGGCGGCGCATTCCCTGCTGGTTGTGCGCCATCAGGACGAACTTGTGGGCCGCGTGAAACTCCATGAGGGCGCTCC
>CAZTTI010000601.1:0-9337 GCA_964615925.1 uncultured Solibacteraceae bacterium | reverse complement strand
GCGGTTTCGTCCCACCTTGGCCACTCCTCGCGAAAGATTGAAGGCTCGTTCCCGACCAACTCCCAGAGCTCTTCGGCGAAGTGGGGGGCGAAAGGCGAAATCAGGATCAGGAACGTCTCGACCGTCTCGCGGTCCGGCCGTTCTTCCATTGCCGTCACCGCGTTCACGAACTCCATCATCGCGCTGACGACGGTATTCAACCGGAAGCCCTCGAGCCTTTCGGTGACCTTCTTGACCAGCGCGTGCCGTTCGGTCCGCATCCGGGCGGACGGCTCCTCGCTCCATTCGCCGTTGGCTTCGGTGATCCAGCGCCACGCCCGCTTGAGGAACCGGTGCACGCCGTCGATACCGTCGTCGTTCCACACGGCGTCGGCTTCCGGCGGGCCGACGAATAACTCATAAAGGCGGAGCGAATCACAACCGTGCGAGAGAACGAGATCATCCGGGTTGACGACGTTGCCCTTGGACTTCGACATTTTCTCGACGCGTCCGTTCTTCCCTTCGCGGGTGATCATCCCCTGGTTGAACAGGCGCTTGAACGGCTCGTCGAAGTCGATGACGCCGACGTCGTGCAAGACCATCGTGAAGAAGCGCGCGTACAGCAAGTGGAGGATGGCATGCTCCACCCCCCCGACGTACATGTCGACCGGAAGCCACCGCTTTCCTTCCTCGCTGATCAGGGCCGAATCCTCGTGCGGTGAGGCGTAACGAAGGAAATACCAGGACGACCCTGCCCACTGCGGCATCGTGTTGGTCTCGCGCCGCCCGGGCCCGCCGCATTGGGGACACGCGGTATTCACCCATTCGTCGATCGCGGCCAGCGGCGATTCGCCGGTCCCGGTCGGCTCGTACCGGTCGACATCCGGAAGCCTTACGGGGAGATCCGCCTCCGGAACGGGCACCTCGCCGCACCGCGCGCAATGAACGATGGGAATCGGTTCCCCCCAGTAACGCTGCCGGGAAAAAACCCAGTCCCGCAAACGATACTGGATCGTCCCCTCCCCAAAGCCTCGTTCCTCGAGCCATCGGACGACGGCTTGTCTCCCCTCGGCCGCCCTCATTGCCGTAAACTCGCCGGACTCCATCATCGAGCCGTCACCCGTATGGGCCTTCTCCGAGACGCCGGCATCCGACGAGATGACCTCGCGAATCTCCAGGCCGAACTTCTTCGCGAACTCGTAGTCGCGTTCGTCGTGCGCGGGAACGGCCATGATGGCTCCGGTCCCATAACCCATCAGCACGTAATCGGCCACCCAGATGGGAATCTTCTCGCCATTGACGGGATTGATCGCGAACGAGCCCGTGAACTCGCCCGTCTTGCCTTCCGCCCGATCATGTTCGGCCGCCGAACTCGCCGCCTGGACGTAGGCATCGACGGCCTTCGAGCGCTCCGGCGTGGCGAGCCGGGCCACCAGCGGATGTTCGGGCGCCAGGACCATGTAGGTCGCGCCGAAGAGCGTGTCGGGCCGCGTCGTGAAGATCTCGAGCGGATGTTCGGCGCCATCGACATCGAGCGCGGTGAAGCGTACCTTCGCGCCTTCGGACCGGCCGATCCAGTTCCGCTGCATGGTCTTGACCTTCTCCGGCCAATCCAGATCGTCGAGTCCTCCGAGCAACCGATCCGCGTACGCCGTGATCCGCAACATCCACTGCGTGAGATCCTTCGTGCCGACCACGGTCCCGCACCGGTCGCACATTCCCCCCACGACTTCCTCGTTCGCAAGGCCGGTCTTGCAACTCGGACACCAGTTGATGGGCATCATCTTCTGATAGGCGAGCCCGCGCTTGAACATCTGGACGAATATCCATTGCGTCCACCGGTAATACCCGGGATCCGTCGTATCGATCTCGCGCGACCAGTCGTACATCGGGCTCATTTCCACGAGCTGGCGCTTGAAGTTCTCGATATTCTTCCCGGTATTGATCCGGGGATGAATGCCCTTCTTGATCGCGTCGTTTTCGGCGGGAAGGCCGAACGCGTCCCAGCCCATCGGATGGAGGACGTTGTACCCCTTGAGAAACATGTAACGCGACCAGGCGTCGGGCAGGACATAACTGCGCCAGTGTCCGACGTGGAGCCCGGATCCGGAAGGGTACGGGAACATGTCCAGGCAGTAGTACTTCGGACGCGCGTCGTCGTCAGCCGCCTTGTACAGCTCGCTTTCCGCCCAGTACTTCCGCCACTTGTTCTCGATCCGGTGAAAGTCGTAATCCAGATCAGGCATCGTTCCGCTCCCACGTCACGCTGTTCGACCGGGCGTCCATGGCGTCGTTGGCCAGCCGGTCCGCATCCTTGTTGAACTCCCGGCGGACGTGCTCGATCGAACATCGTCCGATCAGCCGCATCCACATCTTCGCGGACTGGTACAGCGGAATGATGTTCGGGTTCTTGACCCGGTATTCGCCGCGGATCTGCTTGACGACGAGCTCGGAATCCGAAAACACTTCGAGGTCGTCGCAGCCCATGGCCACGGCGAACTTCAGCGCCGTCACCAAAGCCGTATATTCGGCGAAGTTGTTGGTCTGCTCCCCGAGGTATTCGGCGACGCTCACGATTCCCGGAAAATAGACGCCGGCGCCGGCCGGACCGGGGTTGCCCCTGGAGCCTCCGTCGATGTACGCAATCGTGGTCATGCGGGAAAGAGGAAGGGACGTCAGGCGACTTCGAAGGGATGGTCCATGTTTTCCGGCGCGTAGAGTATCCGGCCGCAACTGTCGCATGGAATGATCGAGTCGTTGCGCCGGACGTCCTGGAAACGCTGAGGCCGCATCTTCATGTGGCACACGACACATTGCTCAGACGTGGCCGCCGCGAGCGCCACCCCGCCACGTGCCTTGCGCACCCGCTCGTATTGCGCGATCACGTCTCCGGACACGCTTTCAGCCAAGATTCGCCTCTCGTCTTCGTAGGCCGCGAGTGTTCCGAGATCCCGCTGGTTGAACTGCTCCAACTCCACGCGATCGACGGCCACCTTGTCCCTGTCCTCGGCCAGAACTGCTTCAGCCTGTCGGAGCCCAGCCTCGAGGACTTCGGCGTCTTCCATGATCGCAAGGATCTGGTCTTCCTCGGCACGGATCTTCTGTTGGCTGAACTCGATCTCGTGCGTCATGGCCTTGTATTCCTCGTTGGTCTTGACGGCCATCATCTGATCCCGGTATTTCGAGACCTTCGCCTCGAGGTCGGTCACCCGCGCCTCATGTTCCTTCCGGCGGGTCTGGCTCTCCTTGATCCGGGCCTTGGCGGCTTCGACCCCGGCAAGCGCGTTCGCGAGCATGTCGTCGAGGGCGCGCGACTTGACCGGGAACGCCTCGGTCCGCGCGCGGAAGTGGGTAATCTCTCGGTCAACTTCCTGCAGGCGGATCAGCTTCTTGAGATCTTCGTTCATGGACAAGTGGGCCCAGTAGGACTTGAACCTACGACTGCCCGGTTATGAGCCGGGTGCTCTAACCAACTGAGCTATAGGCCCGGACGGGACCGTCAATCGCGGCCACTCCCGTCGAGGAAGGCGCGAAGGCGCCGGCTCCGACTCGGATGCCGCAGCTTGCGAAGCGCCTTGGCCTCGATCTGGCGGATGCGCTCGCGCGTCACGGCGAAATTCTGTCCGACCTCTTCGAGCGTGTGTTCGGTGCCGTCCTCGAGCCCGAATCGCATCTTGATCACGCGCTCTTCGCGCGGAGTCAGGGTATTCAGAACCTGCTCGGTCATCTCCTTGAGGTTGATGTTGATGACGGCGTCGGACGGAGAGACCACCCCCCGGTCCTCAATGAAGTCGCCCAGGTGCGAATCTTCCTCTTCTCCGATCGGCGTCTCCAGCGAGATCGGCTCCTGCGCGATCTTCAGCACCTTGCGGACCTTTGAGACCGCAATGTCCATCCGCTCCGCGATCTCCTCGCTCGTGGGTTCGCGCCCGAGTTCCTGAACGAGCGCGCGGGAGGTTCGAATCAGCTTGTTGATCGTTTCGATCATATGAACGGGAATGCGGATCGTGCGCGCCTGATCCGCTATGGCACGCGTGATCGCCTGCCGAATCCACCACGTCGCATACGTCGAAAACTTGTACCCGCGGCGGTACTCGAACTTGTCGACGGCCTTCATCAGGCCGATGTTCCCCTCCTGAATCAGGTCCAGGAACTGCAGCCCCCGGTTCGTGTATTTCTTCGCGATCGAGACCACCAGCCGCAGGTTGGCCTCGACGAGCTCGCGCTTGGCGTTTTCCGCCTCGATCTGCCCGCGAACGACGGTTTGGAGGGTCCGGCGGACTTCGAGCGCCGTCGTCCTGTTGTCGTCCTCGAACTGCTTGAGCTTTGCCCGGACCTCGCGTATTTCCTTCTGGACCGCCTTCCGGTACTCCTTCTTGGTGTGGTCGGCCTTGCGCTCGAGCCTCGCGAGTTCACGCTCGAGGGGACGGACCGTCGATACGGAGTCCCGCACGATCTGGACCAGACGCATCTTCTGGTTCGCGGCATATTCCAGCGACCGCGCCAGTCGGGACAACTCCACGCGCTGCCGCCCGAGCTTCCAGCTGAGCTTCCGGAACTCCTTCGGCTTGCGTGTCTTAGGCGTCGATTCGAGCTTCGTCCTCAGATTGTTGACGCGGCGATAGGCTTTCCCCATCTCGGAGATGGCTTCGACCGTATCGCTGTGTTTCCGGTCGATCTTGGCTTCGGTCAGGTCGTCTTCGGTGAACTGGATGATGTCCTTGATGACGCTCGGATCCTTCTTGAGCTCTTCCCCCAGTTCCATGATCTCGCGGATGACGAGCGGCGACCTCGACAATGCCTTGAGGACGCGGAGTTGTCCGCGCTCGATTCTCTTGGCGATCTCGACTTCGCCGTCGCGCGTGAGCAACGGCACCGTGCCCATCTCGCGCAGGTACATCCGAACCGGATCATTCGTCTTTTCGAGGGCTCCGGGGGTGAGGTCGAGTTCGACGTCGTCGGAGGTTTTCTTGTCGTCGTTCTTGTCGGCCGGATCTCCTTCGACGACCTCGATTCCGGCGGAACCAAAGGCAGCAAAGAGATTGTCCAGCTCCTCGGCAGACGCCGTGATCTCCGCGGGCAAGCTGTCGCTGATCTCGTCGTAGGAGAGATATCCCTTCTCCTTGCCCGTGTCGATGAGCTTTTGAACTTCATCGTACTTTTCTTCGAGTCCCATGCTTCTCCCGTTCCCTATGCCGCTGTCTGTTTTCCGGCCGCCGGCGCCAGGAACCCCGAGATCGCGATCGATCCGGGAATCCACTTCCGGCCACGACTCCAGAATAGGCACGAATTATTTATTTTCAAGCGCTTATGAACAATCTTCATCCGATTTGACGGAGGCGGACCTTTTGCTGCGCAATGTCGGTGATTCGGCCGAGAAGCTCGGTCAACGCCTCGCCCGTGGTGGAGCCGACCTGTTCCTGCAAACGTTGCTGCTCCTCGAGGAGAAATTCTTCGTAGAGGCGTCCCATGGACACGACGGCCATCTTC
This sequence comes from uncultured Solibacteraceae bacterium, assembly GCA_964615925.1. GTDB lineage: Bacteria > Acidobacteriota > Terriglobia > 20CM-2-55-15 > 20CM-2-55-15 > JAJEDW01. Next base: position 3,868 of record CAZTTI010000601.1, on the reverse strand, counting down.
AGAGAGATCGCGTTCACCGGCTCCAGGATGGCGGAGCGAACCGCCTGAACCAGTTCCGGATCCTCGATGTCGTCCAAGACGCGCTCGAGGTCGGTTCCCGGATCCCGGATGAGGGTTTCGATGACCTTGCCCGACCACACGCGGGTCAGGAAATCCCATACCAGGAACTGATCGAGAGCGCCCGCGACCTCCGGATCGGTCGTCACGGCGTGAAGAACCTGCTTCTCGGCGTCGCTCAGCCGCCGCTTCCGCGCCGGTTGCCCGGCGACCCGCGCCGGACGGCCGGTACGCAACTGTTCGATCAGCGCATCCGGCGGAAGCCGGAAACGCTCGGCCAGCGAGCGCGCGATCTCCAACTGTGCCAGCCGGTCGGAGACGGATCGCACGTAACCGAGAATGTCACCAACCACGCGCGCCCGGACCTCCGGCTTCTCCAGGTCCTCCGACGCCGCGGCGTCATCCACAAGATGGTCCCAGAAATACGGGGCATCCTCGAGCTCGCGCCGGTAGGCCTCGGAGCCTTCCTTGCGAACGAACTCGTCCGGGTCCAGCCCGCCGGGAAGCCGCAGGATCCGGACCGTCAGGTTCCGTTCGAGCAGCAACTCGATGGTCCTCCGCGCCGCCTTCTGCCCCGCGGCGTCCGGGTCGTAATTGACGATGACTTCGGGCGCGTAACGCGCCAGTATCCCCACCTGTTGGGGAGTCAAGCTCGTGCCGCAGGAGGCCACGACGTTCTCGATGCCGTTCTGATGCAGGCTGAGAACGTCAAAATACCCCTCGACGACGACGATCTTCCCCGATTTTCTTGCGGCATCCCGGGCCAAATGGGCGCCATAAAGCACATACGACTTCGAGTACAGGGAAGATTCAGGCGAGTTCAGATATTTCGGTTGCCCGTCGCCGACGACCCGGCCTCCGAACGCAATTACGGCCCCGCGTTCGTTCCAGATCGGAAACATCAAACGACGCCGGAATCGGTCGTAGACCTCGCCACGGTCATTCTTGAGGAAAAGCCCCGTCTTCTCCGGCTCCCGCGGTTCCAGCGTCCGCAACAAACCGAACCCGGGAGCGTATCCCAGCCCGAACCTCTCGATGAACTCCGGCCGAATCCCTCGCGTGTCGAGCGATTTCCGGGCCGCGCGCGCTTCGGCGGTCTCGGGGGACTCCAGGTGCTCGACGAAATACCGCGCCGCACGTTCGTAGAGCCGAATGAGCTCGTTGCGTTCGCGAGCGGCCCGGTCCTCCTCGGGAGTGGCCCTCGGAAGCGGGATACCACACTTTTCCGCAACGATGCGAACCGACTCGCCGAAGGAGACCTTTTCCATCTCCATCACGAACTTGAAGACGTCTCCGCCGATCCCGCATCCAAAACAATGAAAGATCTGCTTTTCGCCGTGAACCGAAAACGACGGAGTCTTCTCGCTGTGGAAGGGACACAGTCCCTTGAGATTCGTCCCGCGGCCTTTCAGCGACACGTAGTCGGAGACGACCCGGACGATGTCGGCGGAGAAGCGTACGGTCTCGGCAAGGTTCTTCATTGAAAGAGAGCAGGGCGAAAACTACGGAAGTTACACTATTTGGACGCTCGATCGCAACGAAAGTTGCCAGCAGTGGTCATGTTTCAATCCGCGTCGCGCCTTAAGTGCCGGCGATAGCCGGCGAAGTGGAGGAATAAGATCAGATCGGGTCGATATGTTGTCCCTCCTGACCTATTGATCAACTGATCAACCCGACCGTTACGACAGACCTCGGAACGTCGAGCCGACTCCCACCTTCAATCCCGCAGATACGCCAACGTCGCCCCGTCGCCGCCCTCCGCGGCGGGAGCCGCCTCGAACCGCTCCACGTGAGGATGGGTGGCCAGCACCTCGCGGACGGTCTTCCGGAGGACGCCCATCCCATGTCCATGAACGACTCGAACCACCGCAAACCGGGAAAGAAAGGCATCGTCCAGAAACTTGTCGAGTTCGTCGCGGGCCTCGCCCGAGGTCTTGCCGATCAACTTCAACTCGTTGGATTCGAGGTTCTTGTCCGCCATTTTGACGGTGACGTTTGCCGGCAGGTTGCGCTCGAGGCCTTCGGAGGGGCCTTCCAGTGGCTCCAGGTCCTCGAATTCACGACGCATCTTCATGTTGCCGACCAGGACGTCGGCGTGGGACGCTCCGATCTCGAGCACGGCTCCGGTGACTCCCAGCGAGAGGACACGGACCTTCATACCCGCTCGAAACTCGCCTGCGCCTCGGCTCCCGCCGGGTTTGACGCCCGGGTGCGGCTCGGACCGGGCTTCCCTCCGGAACCGGACGCCGGCTTCCGACTCGGCCTTCTCGAGATTGCGCTTGAAACGGGCCCCGGCACTGGCCCCCAGCAACTTCAATTGCTCGGCGGCCTGGCGGCGGATGCCGGCAATCGCTTCCTTCAACTGGGCCTCGGCGCGGTCGGCCTGCATCCGGCGGTCGCGGGCGGACTCTTCGGAAGCCCTGGTCTTCCAGCTCTCGAACGTCCGCTTCTCGTCTTCGAGGCGACGCTTCGCATCCTCGAGTTCGATCACGCGCCGACGGAGTTCGTCCACGTATCGGCTGGCCTCGATCTCGCTTCGATCCAGACTCCGACGGGCCGACTCGATCAACGAGGGCGGGAGCCCGAAGCGCTCGGCGATCCGGAGCCCGCTCGACTGGCCGGCGAGGCCTTCGATCAGGCGGTAGGTCGGCTCCAGCGTCGCTTCATTGAATTCCATGGCCGCGTTCCGCACGGATTCCGTCGTCTCTGCATAAATCTTCAGGCGGTTGAAGTGGGTGGTCGCAACGGTCCGGGCTCCGGCCGCTCGAAAATGCTCCAGGACGGCCACCCCCAGCGCGGCGCCTTCGTTCGGTTCGGTACTCGAGCCGATTTCGTCCAGAAGGATCAACGAGTTGGCGGTAGCAACCCGCGTCATTGCGGCAATGGCGAGCACATGCGCCGAAAACGTGCTGAGTTCGTTGGCAATCGACTGGCGGTCTCCGATGTCGGCGAGAACACGGTCGAAAACCGGCAACGCGGCCTCGTACGCGGGGACAGGCACTCCGCTCTGGGCCATGAGGGCAACGAGCCCCATCGTCTTGAGCACGACCGTCTTTCCGCCCGCATTGGGCCCGCTGATCACAAGCGTCCGGTGCCCGGAATCGAGGTCGATCGAGAGAGGGACCACCGGTTTCCGCTGCTTCCGGAGGCGGCTCTCGAGCAGCGGATGACGGCCCTGGCGGATCTTTATCGGGCCATCTGTGAAGCGGGGGACCACGCAGTCGAACTCCCGCCCGAATCGCGCGATCGCGAAGACGACCTCGATGTCCCCGAGCACCAGAGCGGCCTCCTGGAGTTCGGGAAGCGACTCCCGCAACCGATCGCTGATCTCACCGAGGATCCGGCGGACCTCGCGATCTTCTTCCTCGCGGAGGCGCACGAGGTCGTTGTTCATCTCCAGCGCGTCGAGGGGCTCCATGAAGACCGTTGCCCCGCTGGAGGACGTGCCGTGAACGATGCCCTTCATCCGGCTCCTCTGGTCCAACCTCACGGGCACGACAAAACGTCCGTTCCGTTGTGTGACGATCTGTTCCTGGAGCTGTCCGGCCATCCGATCATCCCGGATGATGGCCTCGAACTTCTGGTTGATCCGTTCGCGGGCGCGGTCCAGTTCGCGCCGGATTCGCTTGAGCGCCGGGCTGTAGTTCTCGTCGACCTCACCGCCTCGAACCGCCTTTCCGATCAGCGCGCCGAGTGATGCGAGGCCGGGCAGGCGCCCGGCCATCGAGCGAAGGCGGAGGTAGGGCCCGTCGGCCGGCTTCCACCGGGCCCCGAGCCCCGTCACTTGGCTTACGAAGTCCTGAACCACCTC
>CAZTTI010000600.1:0-3383 GCA_964615925.1 uncultured Solibacteraceae bacterium | reverse complement strand
TGATCGCAAACCGCGACCGTTTCGATGTCGCGTTTGCTTGCGATACCGACCACGACCGGCACGGTATCGTCACGAAAGGCGCGGGCCTCGTCCAGCCGAATCATTACCTGTCCGCCGCGGTTTCGTACCTGTTCGGCCACCGCACCGGTTGGAAGGAGGATGCGGCGGTCGGCAAGACCGTCGTCTCGAGCAGCATGATCGACCGGGTGACGGCCAAGCTCGGCCGCCGGCTCCACGAAACTCCGGTCGGATTCAAGTGGTTCGTCGACGGCCTGTTCGACGGAACATTGGGATTCGGCGGCGAGGAAAGCGCCGGAGCATCGTTCCTGCGCGCCGACGGCTCGGTGTGGACGACGGACAAGGACGGGATCATCCTCGGACTCCTGGCGGCGGAGATGACGGCGCGGACCGGAAAGGACCCCGCCGAGTTGTACCGCGCCTTGACGCGCGAATTCGGGGATCCGGTTTACGACCGGATCGAGGGGGTGGCCACGCCCGAAGGAAAGAAACGGCTGTCGCGCCTGTCCCCCGGCGAGGTGAAGGCCGAATCGCTGGCCGGGGACCCGATCACCGCCATCCTTACTCATGCTCCGGGGAATGGCGCGGCCATCGGCGGGCTCAAGGTGTCGACGCGGAAAGGATGGTTCGCCGCACGGCCATCGGGGACCGAGGACATCTACAAGATCTACGCGGAGAGCTTCCGGGACGAAGACCACCTCCGGCGCATCCAGGCCGAGGCGCAAGCGATCGTCGACGACGCGATCGGATGATCAGAGGAGCAACGCGTCGATCCTGTGAACGTGGACCAGCGATCGTTCCGCCGACCAGGCGAACAGGGAGAAGCGCCCGTCTTCGGAAGCGACCAGAGCGACGGAGTCCGGCTGGTCCCGAACGAACTGTGCGGCGGACTGGTGCCGGGTTCCGCCAAGTTCGGCCGGGCTCACGGCCCGCGGCGAATCGTTCTCGACCGGTTCGCTGACGAGCACACGATCGATCTGGTCTTCGTGATTGCGTCGGCCGATCATCACTCCAAACGCGATCACCTCGTACCGGTCGGTGATCAGGGTGGCACCATCGACGGCCGTCAGCCCGGCGATGCCGTCGATGGCACCTCGGAGTGAGTCGTGCCATCGACGAAACTGCCGTTCTTCGTGAGGCACGTTCATGAGGTCGCGAAGCCGCGTGAACGCGGGTTGGACGGGATAACGGATGGGCCAGACGACCGAGGACCGCCAGGATTCGGTGCCGGAGGGCACAACGAGCAGGGCGCCGCCGTGGCCGTACGACCTCATGGCGATCGCGAGCCGGACGAGGACGTCGCCGGGCCCCGTCGTCGAGGGAAAGGCATCGAGTTCGAGCATGGTCTTGAGGAGGCGTGGAACGCCGGAACGCGACGCTGCGCCCTGGTCGAGAACTTTGACCCGGTCTCCTTCGAGCACCGCGATGTTGGCGAACTTCCCGACTTCCTCCCCGCGGCTGTGTTTGATGACGATCAGGCCCGGAGACACCACCTCGATCACCAGGCGATACGGGGGGATCGTCCGCAATGCGCCCCAGACCACCAGGCCGTCGTCCTCCCTGCCGATTCCCAGGTGCACGCCCGGCCTCTCGACGGCGGGAGCCAGTTTCCCCAGCGACCTCGGAGCCAGCGGAATCGGAGGATCGAGGTTGAGGCGCGTGCTCGGCACATCGGCGGGCACGAACGCCAGCGAGATCTTGGGGGAGCGCCCTTCCTCCTGTTGAAGGCTGGCCCAGAACGCCGCGTCGACCATGGCCTCGACCTCCTCGACCTTCGGCATGGCGTCCGCGCCCTCGGCCGCAGGATGTTGGGCCATGTATTCCATCACGCACGGAGCGATGGTCCGGGCGAGTGCGTATGCGGGTACGGTCATGGACCTATCCTAATGCGGATCGAGGTCCTTCGAGACGCTTTGCCAATCGCGAGGGCGGATGTATAGTGCTCGCATGAGACGACGCGAATTCTTGACGGGAATGGCGGCGGCCCCGGTGATTGCGGCGCCATGGGAACTCTCGGCAGCGGCGCCGGCCGCGCCGAAACAGAACCGGGTTCCGATCAAGCAGAGCGTGATGGGCTCGGTCTGGGGGAGTTCCGATCTGACGTTCGAGGAACGGTGCGCCGTGCTTCAAAGGATCGGTTTCCGCGGAGTCGACCTCGTCCGGGCCGACCAGGTACCGATCCTGCGCGACCACGGTCTGGAGCCGACGTTGATGACGGGCACCGGCACGACTTTCCAGGACGGCCTGGTCCGGGCCGAGATGCACGACATGTTCGAGGATGCGTTCTACGAAGGCATCGACATGTGCGCCGACGTCGGCTGTCCGAATCTCATCGCGCTTCCCGGCGAACGACGCGGCATGCCCCGCGAAGAGGGCATGGCCAATGCCACTGCGATCCTCAGCCGCGTGGCGCCATACGCGGAAGAGAAAGGAGTCGTCCTCTGCATGGAGATCACCAACTCCAAGGTCGAGGCCGACAACCGGACCGACCAGGTCTTCGACGACCTGTTCTGGGGGCTGAACGTCTGCAAGGGCACGGGATCGCCCAACGTGAAGGTCGTCTATGACGTCTACCACGTCCAGATCGCGAACGGCGACGTGACGCGCAACCTCCGGGACAATATCGACTACGTGTGCCACATCCACACGGCCGGAGTCCCGAGCCGCGAGGAAATCGACGACACCAACGAGTTGAACTACCGGTTCATCGCAAACGCGATCGCCGACCTGGGCTACACCGGATACGTCGCCCACGAACACCGGCCGGCGGCGGGACGGGACCCGATCGAAAGCCTGCAGACCTGTTTCGACATCCTGAACGTCTGAAAAAGGGGGACAGTGAGCAATTTCCCCGCGCCTGGGGAATCGATCATCCCACACCGGGGAAATTGCTCACTGTCCCCCTCTTAATCGACTGAACAGGGCGTCGGGTTCCACCCTTCCCCGTCCGGCAACCGCTTCAGGTCCGTGGTCGTGATGAGGGGACGGCTGAAATAGACGGGGTCGTCGACCACAGTCGTGATTGTCAGGTATTCGTCGCCGTTCGACAACGCGTGCAGGTCGTAATATTCGGTGACGACGGTCTGGTCGCTGTACGGCGCGCCGTTCTTCCGGATATAACCCATCCGCAGATTGCCGGTCTCGACGGTAAGACTTCCACCTCCCGGCGCCGGTTCCCATCGTGCAACCGAGTGCCCCTGCCACGAAGGCTCACCGGGAGCCGCGTCGCCGAAGTGAAAAAGCCGGCTCTGTTCGCCATAATCCGACTCGATCTGCAGAGTGTTCGAGTCCGCCCAGGTGATGCGGAACCGCCCGGCCAGGCGCATGATCGCCGGAGCCCCGTACCCCCGGCATGCGAGCCCGGC
>CAZTTI010000599.1:0-2540 GCA_964615925.1 uncultured Solibacteraceae bacterium | reverse complement strand
CACGATGCTTGTCGGCAGCCCCGTGGGCGGCGTCCTGTCGATTTCCGACAGCACGGGCGTCGCGCTGGAGCACCTGAGCGTCCTCGGCGCGACCGCGAACAACGACCTCCTGACCGGCGTGATCAACGCAACGAACGTGATCGACCTCCGGGCCGAGCACATCAATGTTCTCGGCATTGGCGTCGGCGACGCCACCGTTGCGGGAATCGGCCTTTCCGGCAACATCCTGGGCGCCTCCATCACCGATTGCGCCATTGTCGCCGAGCGCGGCATCTCGTCGTTGACGATCGGGGACCGCAACTACCTCCTGACCGGCGAGCTCCGAATCGCCCGAAACCTCGTCTTCTCGAGCCAGCGCGCTGCGAGCTTCGACCAGACGAGCCTGCATTACGGCAACACGCGCATCGACGGCAACCTGATGTTGTCCGGGACGCAGTCGGCCGTTGTCGCCACGGGCGCCGTGCTGGCTGGCTCCAGCTTCGGAATTTCGGATAACGTGATCTACACGAGCGGCGACGGCGTGCGTGCCGGCGTCGACGGACTCCGGGTCGAGCGCAACGAGATCCACGGATTCGGTGAAGGCGCCGGTGACGGCATCGTCCTCGAAGAGGGGCTGGATCCGGTCGCGCTCGACCACGTCGAAGTCACGGCGAACCGCCTGCTCTCGATCCGCGGAAATGCCATCCGGATCACCCATCGCGTGGAGAACGCGGCGATCTCGCGAAACCAGATCGACGGGGCCGGACTGGGAGCCCTCGTCATGGCCGAAGGCGGCGCGGCCGGATATCTGAGCTTCGCGAACAACTTGTGCCTGAACCTCGGAGAGGCGCTGGGGCCCAACGACGCAGCTTTCGCTGGCGTCCAGCTGGTTCGCGCCGATCGCGCAGACGTCGTCGACAACGTCATCGCCCACGTGGGAACCAACGCCGTCGCGAGCCCGGGGATCGACGGGCTGCGGTCCGCTGCGGTCGGCCATCTCCGCCTGGCGGGAAACCACTTCTTCCGCATCGGTCCGAGCCGTCTCGGGGGACCAGTGGCGGGCGCCCGCCTCATCGCACCGTTCGACCGCGTCGCCATCGACGAGAACAGCATCGACCGGATCGATATCGCCGAAGCCGTGCCCAACGACCTCAATCTCGTCGAGTGGCGGGCCATTCATATCGGCCCTGTCGTCGGCCGTACGGCCGTCCGGTACGTGGCCCCGGTCGCCTATTTCGCGGCCGGCGAAACCGCCTACGTCCTGACCCTGAGCCGTGCCATCGCCGTGCCGGTCCGGCGCTCGGCCGTTTCGATTCGCGGCAACCAGCTGCGGGCGCACCTGACCCGCGTTTCCCTCAACCTCTGCACCGGAGTCGATAGCTGTCTGTTCTCGGAGAACCATTGCGAGGTCGTGGGCGAATCGGTGAGCGAGCCTCTTTTAGGAGACCTCACCGCGCGCACCGTGACGGCCGCGCACAACCGCCTCTTCGCATCCAGCCAGTTGCCGACGCTGTTCCTGCGCTCGCAGGTCGACCGCGCGATCGTGATCGGCAACACGAGCACCGGCCCGATCATCGTGCAGGGCGGAGTTCCGGTTCCCGGCGATATCAACCTGACCAACATCATCGGCGTCTAGAGGAGAGAACATGCCCATCACCGTCTATCGCGGCGAACGTTCGGTCGCGGAAATCGTCGACAGGATGTACGTCCGCCTGACGCCGAGGCAGCGCGAGATCGCCGAAGCCACCGTGCTCAGCGCCAACCCGGAGCTTCGCAACCTTCGAACTCTCCGTGCGGGGACGATCCTGCGGATCCCCAACGTCCCCGAACTGAACCGGAAGGTCGCCGCCGAGCCGGAGAACCCGGACCGGCAGATCGCCGCGAGGATCGCCGACTCCCTGGCCGCCTACCAGGAGCGCGTGGACCAACGCATCGCCGAGGACGCCGAATCCACGAGGAACCAGCTCGCCGTGCTGAACGACGCTGCGTTCCAGAAGGAGATCGGCCATACGCCCGACCTCCAGGAGCTGGCCAATGCCGCGTCCAAGGCTCTGGATGCGCGGGCGAAGAGCGTCAAGGAGAGACAGGCCGTCCTGAAGTCGGCGATCGACCAGGCGCGGAAGGATCTGGAGACGCCGTTGCGGTGAAGGTCTCGGAAAATTCCCCAACGCCGATGCGGAGCGGCCGAGCAGCGGAACAGGCGCTCAATCCGGGAGCGCAAACACGAACAGGCCTTCGTTCCGCACCTCGTCTCCTCCTCCCCGACCGCCGAATCCCGCCGCCCGGGCTGCCGTCACAGCCACGTACTGCCGTCCATCGGCTCCTTGATAGCTGATGGGAACGGCCGTGATGTTGTACGGAAGCCGGTAGGACCAGACCTCTTCGCCCGTCGCCGAATCGAAGGCGCGGAACATTGAATCTCCGGTGGCCCCGATGAAGACCAGTCCGCCTCCGGTCACCATCGGTCCGCCGTATCCGGTCGACCCGACGTTCTGCTTGCCCTCCGGCATCGTGTCGTTGACTCCGAGCGGAACGCTCCAGGCGAACTCGCCCGTGTCGCC
>CAZTTI010000598.1:0-3228 GCA_964615925.1 uncultured Solibacteraceae bacterium | reverse complement strand
GCCCCCCCCCCGCGGCCGCCTCCCGGCCGTATTCGTCGGCCACGGCACGCCGTGGCAGGCCATCCGGCCCGGGTAATATACGGAAGTCTGGGGAGAGGTCGGGCGCGCGTTGCCGAAGCCGGAAGCGGTCCTGATGATCTCGGCGCACTGGATCACGCCCGGTGGCGTCCTGGTGACGGCCAACGCATCTCCGACGATGAACTACGACATGTACGGGTTCCCGGAGGAGATGTACCGCATCCAGTATTCGGCGCCGGGCAGTCCGGAACTGGCCACCGATGTCGCCGATGCCGTCCGGCCGTCCACGAGCGTCCGGCCCGATAGCCAGTGGGGTTACGACCACGGGACCTGGCTCCCGCTGATGTACATGTTTCCCGACGCCGATATCCCGTTGATCCAGATGAGCATCGATTACGCCCAGCCGCCGGCGTATCACTTCGAGCTGGCGGGCCACCTCCGCTCGCTCCGTTCGAGAGGCGTGATGGTCATCGCCTCCGGCAACCTCGTGCACAACCTCCGGCGGCGAGGCGAGCCCGGAGCGAGGCCCTTCGATTGGGCTGAAGAGTTCGACACGCTCATGACGGGTCACATCAAGGACGGCGACTATGGGGCGGTGGTCGATTTTCTCCAGCTCGGGGCGCTGGCATCGGCTGCCCACCCGACCTACGATCACTTTCTGCCGCTGCTCTACGTTCTCGGGGTCCAGGAAGACGGCGAGTCCGTCTCGACATTCAACGAGAGCTTCCAGGAGCCGTCGGTCTCGATGAAGTCGTTCGTCGTTGTCTGAAGCGGCTGAGCCTGAAACTATTGGAACATTCGGATCCCGGCCACTCCCGCCGCTCCCGCGGCCAGCGCCTGGGCGGCGTTCTCCGGTGTGATTCCGCCGATCGCAAAGACGGGAATCCGGACTCTCGAGGCGACTTCGTCGAGCGCATCGACTCCGACCGGCTTCTTTCCCGGTGTCGGGAACACGGGTCCGAACACGATGAAGTCGGCTTTTCCTCTTTCGGCCTCGAGGGCCGCGGTCAACGTGTGCGTCGACACGCCGACCAGGGCGATCCGGGGGCGGACATCCACAAGGGGCAATCCATTGGCGGGAAGGTGCACGCCGTCGGCTCCTGTGGCGAGAGCGACGTCGAGGCGGTCGTTGACCAATACGCGCGTTCCGGATCCCTTGGCGATCCCGAGGATCGTCCGAACTACCTCGACGAGCTCGCGCGTCGCCATTGCTTTCTCCCGTACCTGAATCATATCGATGCCCTCGGCGACGGCTCGCCTCGAGCACTCGACGATATCACCGCGCGTGCTGTCGGTGACGTAGTACCGGCGCATGGAAGGAGGTCTACAACTCGTGGGGCCCGAAATAGCGCCGCACTTCCGAGATTCCGATCAGGAAGTTGACCACCCCGAGCCCGCTGACACCGAGCCGCATTCCGGTATGGAGCATCACGGGGCGGGCAGTGGGAGCCCACTGGAACAGGACATTGGTTTCCCAAAGCGAAGACCACGGGACGATGAAGAGGAAGACGGCGAGTTCGAAGAAGAAGAGGACGGCGGCGAATGCGAGTGCGCGATGCATCCTGACGTTCACGACGTGGAAGCGCGGCACGAACCTGAGGTCGTGCCGCGCAGGAGGCGTCGTTTTACTGCTTCAGTTCTTTGATTCGCGCGGCCTTTCCGCGCAGCTCACGGATGTAGTAGAGCTTGCCGCGCCGGACGCGACCGACACGAACGAGTTCGATCTTGTCGATCACCTTCGAGTGAAGGGGAAAGATACGTTCCACTCCGTGACCGAACGAGATCTTGCGGACCGTGAACGTCTCGCGGGCTCCGCCGTGCTTTCGCGCGATGCAGACGCCCTCGAAGACCTGGATCCGCTGCTTGTCTCCCTCGCGGATCTTGACGTGCACCTTGAGCGTGTCGCCCGCCTTGAATTCGGGAAGGTCGTCCCGCAGTTGCTGCCTTTCGAGTGTATCGATGACGTTCATTGTTTCCTCACTTCTTCCAGCGCCCGAAGGTCCGAATCTTCCAGCGTGCCGCGCTCGATCAAATCGGGGCGATTCCTGACGGTCTTCTTCAGCGACTCCAGATGCCGCCACTCACGGACGGCCTGATGGTCGCCGGACAACAGGATTTCCGGAACCCTGTATCCGCGAAAGTCCGCCGGCCGCGTGTAATGCGGGTGTTCCACCAGCGTCGACGGCGCCGCCGGGTCCGAAAACGAATCCCGCAACACCGATTCTTCCTTCCCGACCGCGCCCGGAACGTAGCGCGTGACCGCGTCGACGACGACAACGGCCGCGATCTCCCCCCCGGACAGGATGAAATCTCCGATCGAGATCTCGGCCGTCGCCAGGTGCTCGGCGACGCGTTCATCAATACCTTCGTAGCGTCCCGCAATCAACACGATCTGGCCGGCTCCCGAGAGGCGCAGCGCTTCGGCCTGGTTGAAGGCCCGGCCCGCCGCGCTCAGAACGACCACTTCAGTCGCGTCTGCTTCATCCGCCCCACCGTCAGCCACGGAGTTCCGGATGGCCTCGACGGCATCGAAAATCGGTTCGGGCTTCAGGACCATTCCCTCGCCGCCGCCGAACGGCCGGTCATCGACGGTCCGATGGCGATCGTTCGTGAACGCCCGGAGGTCGTGAACCCGCGTTTCGATCAATCCCTTCTGTCGCGCCCGCCGGATGATGCCATGGTCGAACGGGCCGGCGAAGAACTCCGGGAAGATCGTGATAACGTCGAATCGCACGCCTTTCCTGATCACCCGTTCAGATCGGCGAGTCCTTCGGGAAGCTCGACGTCGATCCGCTTTTCGTGGACGTTCACTCCTTTCAGGAACTCCCGGACGAACGGGACGAGGACCTCGCTGCCCGACCGGTCGAGCCGGAGCGTCCATCCCCCCCCGGAGTCGAGAACTTCCTCGACGACTCCGACGATCCGCTCTCCGGCATAAACCGTGCACCCTTCGAGATCGAAACTGAAATACTTTCCGTCACCGGCGTCTCCCAGTGCCATCCTGGGAACACGTACGGCTGCGCCGATCCATTTCTCCGCGTCTTCGATCGATTCGACACCTTCGAACTTTGCGACCCACCGTCCGTGCTGCAGCCGGCACGACTCGATCGTCGTCGTGCGGGCGCGTTCGCCGAGGACCAACTCCGCGATCGCACCCGGCTCGAAAAGCTCCGGGCCGTCGAAATCGATCCGGATCCGGACCTGACCGTG
>CAZTTI010000597.1:0-2725 GCA_964615925.1 uncultured Solibacteraceae bacterium | reverse complement strand
CGCGGACGTTCCTGCGCTGCCATCGCCGCCGCCACCGTCAGAGCGAGAGCCAATGCGAGGACACCCCTGGACCCCATCTACCGCGTCCTCAGGTGCTCGCTGAAAAACGGCAGGACGTTCTGCTCGAACCGCTGCGGGATCCGGTTCCCGTGATCGCCTTCGTACGTCTCGAACGTGTGCTCGACGCCGTATCGCGTCATCGATTCGCTCAATGTCCGGTTCGCGCCGATCAGGCCGTCCTGTTCCCCGACGTCCATCATGATGGCCGTCATTTTCCGAAGCGCGCCGACGTGGGACGGAAGCATCGCCTGGGGGGAGTTGACGGCGAACCGGGCCGCAACTCCGGGAACGACTTCCCCGTTCTCGGTCGGGAGATCGAAGTAGAACGGCGGGTTGTCCGGGTTCGGCGACCAGGCGGCGGTGACGGCAAACGTGCGCAGCGCGTTCGGGGCCTCGGCCAGTTGTTCCTTGGTCCGGATCTGTTCCGTCTCGAGGGCGCGTTCGCCGCCGCGCGGGCTGTGCTCGTTCAAACAGCACGAACTCATCGCATACAGGGCCGAAAAAACGTCCGGGCGATGCATGCCGATGAGCATCACCCCGTAGCCGCCCATCGAATGGCCGGCCAGGCCGCGGGCCGTCCGGTCGGGAATCGTCCGGTAGTGGCTGTCCACGTACGCGACGAGATCGTCGGCGACGTAGTCCTCCCAATACCCGGTTGTGGCCGAGTTGGCATACATGCAGCCCCGGTAAGCGTTGTTGCAGTTCGGCATGACGAGGATCATCTCCTCGGCCATTCCGGACCCCATCATACGATCGGCCGCGCCGGGAGCGCCCACGCGGCTGTTCTCGCCGAACCAGCTGAGGTCGGTCCCCGAATATCCGTGCAGGACGTAGACGACCCGATAGCGCCGGCTGGTGTCCTCGGCGTAGCTCGGCGGGAGGTAGATGGAGACTTCCGGCGAGCTGGACTCTCCCAGGAGATTCCCCTCGAGTGAGGCTCCGAAAACGTGGACGCGTTCCAGGGTTCCCGACTGAGCGGCAAAGGCGTTTGCCGTGAGTGCGAGGAGAACCAGACCGAAGCAACCGAACAATGCGTTTCTCATGGGGCCGACCTCAGGATGGGGGGTTTTCGATGACGCTATCACAGGTTCTCTGTCCCTGACGATGGCTCCGATGAGCGTGATATGCTTGGCCCCCCGCCGTCATTGCTGGAGAGCCTTTGCGCGGGAGAGGGAGTGGATAGATGCGATATCGAGGGATTCGATCGATCGGCGCCGCCGCCGTCCTGTTCATGCTGGTTCCCGTCGCCGCTTTTGCCCAGGAACTGGACCGCCCCGAAACCATCGGGGACCGTCCCAACTTCAATGGCGTCTGGCAGGCACTGAATTCGGCCTACTGGAACCTCGAGGCCCACACGGCCGAAGGGCTCCGGGATTTCTGGGGACTCGGCGCGATCGGCGCGATCCCGGCCGGGAAGAGCGTGCTTCAGGGTGGGGGGACGATTCCTTATCTTCCGGAAGCGCTCGACGAGCGCAACCAGAACCGCGCCAACTGGCCCGCGGCGGATCCGGAAGCCAGGTGTTACATGCTGGGCATCCCGCGGTACGTCTACCACAACATACCGTTCCAGATCTTCCAGGGTGAAGGAGACTTGCTCATGGTCTACCCCTTCGCCGCCGGGAACCGCCTGATCCATATGGACGAAGATACCGGACTCCCCGTGGATTCCTGGATGGGAAAATCCAACGGAACCTGGGACGGGGACACGCTGGTGGTGACAACGCTCAACCAGAACGGTCAAAGTTGGTTGGACCGCGCGGGGAATTTCGCCAGCAACCAGTTGGTGGTGACAGAGCGTTTCACGCTACTCGGACCGAACCATATCTGGTACGAGGCGACGCTCGACGATCCCGCGACGTTCTCCGAACCCTGGACAATCGAGATGCCGCTGTACCGATTGATCGAAAACGACGCGCAAATCCTCGAACACAAGTGCGTGGAGTTTGCGGACCTGCTGCTTTACAGCGACCTCCTCCTGCCGGAAGATGAGCGATAATGGAACAAGGATCGAAATAGGGGAGAAAGGACGCCAGAGATCAGGAGCAAAACCTATGAACATCAAGACGACGATTCTCGCGACCGCCGCGGTGCTCGCGGGATCCGCACTTTCCGTTTCCGCCCACCATTCGTTCTCTGCGGAGTTCGACCGGAACAAGCCGGTCGAACTCGAAGGAGAGGTGGCGATGATGGAATTCGTGAACCCGCACTCGTGGGTCCATATCGACGTCACGAAAGAAGATGGGACCGTCGAACGCTGGGCGGTCGAAGGCGGATCGCCTTCGGTCCTGTTCCGGCGCGGATGGACGCGCGACACGCTTCAACCGGGTACGAAGGTCATCATCCGCGGATCTCAGGCCAAGGACGGATCGCTCCGCGCCAGCGGAAACCTCGAGTTCCCGGACGGCACGGCCCTCAACCTGGCGGGCAGCGAACCGCCGGAGGCGCCGGGTAACTGATCACGTGCTCCACGCGGGGCTCGCCCCGTGCGTCAAAGGTCTTCTCATGCGCAAACTCGTGCTGTCCTTGCTTGCCGTCACGCTCCTGCCGCTCGGGGCGATGGCCCAGCCCGCCGGATGGAACGACCCGTTCCCGCCACACAGGGTCATGGACAACCTGTACTACGTCGGAACCTCGATGTTGTCTTCGTTCCTGATCACCTCCGACG
>CAZTTI010000596.1:0-3609 GCA_964615925.1 uncultured Solibacteraceae bacterium | reverse complement strand
GGCGCCTCGCCGAGCTGGTCGACCCACGCGAGGCCCAGCTCGTGCCGGTCCGCGCTCCATTGGTTGCCCACCGAGTTGCTCATCGCGCCGCTCATGACCCCGGAGGTATGGGTGAGCAGGTCGGCGACAGTGATCCCCCGCTCGGCCGGAACGGTGAAGAAGACCGGTGCGGCGCCGCGGCCCCCGCCTCCGTTGCTTTCGGAGACAGCCACGCGCGTGTCTCGAAAGCTCGGGATATAGTCCGCGACGCGGTCGTTGAGCCGGACTTTGCCTTCCTCGACGAGCATCATGATCGCAACGGCGGCGACGGGTTTCGACATCGACGCGATCCTGAACATGGTGTCGAGCGTCATCGGCTCCCCGGTCCGGGCGTCACGGACGCCGTGGGCCTCGTGGTAGACGATCTGTCCGTGGCGGGCAACCAGCGTCACGGCGCCGGTGATCTCGCCGCGATCCATGTAGGTCTGGACGAGGTCCGCGATCCGCTCCAGCCGTTCCGATGACATTCCCTGGGATTCGGGATCGACGACCTGCGCGGCGAGGGTCTGGACAAAGAAGAAAAGGCTGATCACGAGAGTCGGGGCGAGGCGTGTCATGGGTTCCTCCAGTGTGGATGCCGCATTCATACCATCATTCGGGCCGCTTTCCCACGAAGGCTTCACCCAGAAGCTGTCGGATGGCGTCGCGCTCGACGGGGCGCGGGTTGTAGTAGGGGTTCGTCGTCGCCAGGTCGGCGGCGCGGTCGAGGCCGTCTTCGGGCATGCCGATATCTTTCAGGGCGGTCGGCGCCCCCAAACGGATGGCAAGGTCGAAGATTCCCTGCGCCGCATCGTCGGCGCCGAGAGCGTCGGCCGCGATCCGCATGGCGTCCGGCGCAGCGTCGCGATTGTAGGCGGCCGCATAGGGGAGGATCACCGTGTGGACCTCGGCGTGCGGAAGATTGAACGATCCGCCCAGAGTGTGGCAAAGCTTGTGATGGAGCGCCATCCCGACGTTGCCCAGGACGGCGCCGGCCAGCCACGCGCCGTATTGCGCCTCGCCGCGCGCGTCGAGGTTCGTCGGATCGGCGACGACCTTCGGAAGCGCGTCCGCCAGCGCCCGGATGCCTTCGGCGGCGAACAGGGACATGATGGGGTTGGCGTTCTCCGCGTACAGTCCTTCCAGACAATGGGCCAGGGCGTTGATCCCCGAGGTCGCCGAGAGCTTCGCCGGCATCGTGACGGTCAGCGCCGGGTCGTAGATCACGGTTCTTGGAAGGACGACGGGGTCGCGCCCGGTCTTCTTCAACCCGGCTTCGGTCAGTCCGTAGATCGGTGTCATTTCCGACCCGGCATAGGTGGTGGGGATGGCGAGGATCGGCACCTTGGCTTTGAGCGCGATCGCCTTGGCCAGACCGATGGTGGAACCGCCTCCGATGGCGACGGTGGCGTCCACGGCCGAGGAAGTGACGACTTCCATGGCTTCGGCGACGATCTCCACGGGCACGTGCATCACGGCTTCGGTGAAGGTGCCCGCGCCGTTCGACCCGAGCCGCGCAAGGACCTCCTTCGCGTCGGAAGCCTGTTCGGGCGTGGAAAGGACCAGAGCCCGCCGCGACTTCAGCCTTTCCACTTCCGCGGAGACCTGCTCGATCGAGTCCGGGCCGAATACGACCCGCATCGACGGCTGTTCGTAGATGAAGCTCTTCAAAATACCTCCGGGTTGGCTTCGTCCGAATATAACACCCGTCGCACTTGGAGGAATGGCGGTGACCGGACTACCCTGTTCGGTCGATCGGGAGAATCAGGCGCGATGCGGATTTTTCCACACGCGACGCGCAACGAAGAGAATGAGCGAGGCCGGCGCCCACTCGATCAGGGCGAAGATCGTCGGTCCTCCCAGCAGGTGGGTGAACGCATGAACCCAATGGCTTTGGGTGCCGCCGGAAAACTCCGGAATGCTGAAAATGTTGACGTTTCCCGTCACGGCCGTAATCGCGATACCGAACGCGACGATGATCTCCGCCACAAGGAGTTGGAGCGAGAGCAGGACCAGAACGTGACGATACCCGCCAAACCGGGTCATGTGCACCCGAATGGGGAAGTATCCCACCGAGAAGATCATGACGAGCGTCACACTGAACGGATACGCGACCGAGTCGGGCGCTCCGGCCAGCGAGAGCGCGAGGCGCACGATTCCGACCGCGGCTGTGACGATCAGGACGCCCCGGCTGAAACGAACATAATCTCCGAGTGGTTTTCCGAACACCTTCATTGACGTTTCCGTTCTTGTTTCAAACGATGACCGGCCGACCTTCGAGGAGCACGCCCGTTGATACCGCGAAAGATACTGTTTGGCAATCCTGAGAACGCCCACGTCCGTCTGAGCCCCGATGGCTCGATGCTGGCGTGGCTGGCCCCCGACGCCGGGGTCCTGAACATCTGGGTCGGCCCGCGGAGCGATCCGTCCGCGGCGCGCGTCGTGACGGCCGATCGCCATCGAGGCATTCGTTCGTTCTTATGGGCGTACACGAACCGTCACGTGTTGTACACCCAGGACACCGACGGAGACGAGGACTGGCACCTCTACAGCGTCGATCTCGAGTCCGGGAAGACGCTCGACCTGACGCCGTTCGAGAAGATCGCCGCCCGCGTGGAAAACGTCAGCCGCCACTTTCCCGAAGAAGTCCTCGTGGGCATCAACGACCGGAACGAGCGGCACTTCCACGATATTCACCGCATCAACGTGACGACGGGTGAACGGACCCTGGTCCAGGAGAACCCAGGGTTCGCGGCGTTCATGACCGACGACCAGTTTCGCGTTCGGTTCGCCGTGACGTTTACCCCGGATGCCGGACAGCAATATCTGTCGCGCGACGGCAACGCGGAATGGAAGCCCTTCATGGCGATCGAGCCGGCCGACACGCTCACCACCCATCCGATTGGTTTCGACAAGGACGGCGAAGGGTACTACATCGTCGACAGCCGCGGCCGGGACAAGAGCGCGTTGAAACACGTTCACATCGATTCGGGCAACGAGACCCTGCTCGCCGAGAGCGATCTCGCCGATATCGACGACGCCTTGTTTCACCCAACGGAAAGACGCGTCGAGGCGGCGGCCTTCACGTATGACCGCCAGCAATGGATCGTCCTCGATCCGGAGATCGCGGCCGATCTCGATTTCCTCGAGAGCGTGGCCGACGGCGAGGCCCAGATCACGAGCCGGACCCTCGACGACACGGTGTGGACCGTCGCGTTCACGATGGACACCGGTCCGGTCCGGTTCTACGTCTACGAACGGGGAGCGCGCCGCGCCGAGTTCCTCTTCTCGAGCCAGCCGGAACTGGAAGGACTAACACTCACGCGCATGCACCCGGTGAAGATTCCGGCGCGCGACGGCCTCGAGATGGTGGGCTATCTCTCCCTGCCGGCGGCGGTAGACACTGAAGCCCACGGACGCCCAGCCGAGCCGCTGGCGATGGTCCTTCTGGTCCACGGCGGGCCATGGGCGCGGGATTCGTGGGGGTTCAGCGCGACGCACCAGTGGCTGGCCGACCGGGGATACGCCGTGCTGGCGGTGAACTTCCGCGGATCGACCGGTTTCGGGAAGAGCTTCATCAACAAGGGCAAC
>CAZTTI010000595.1:0-6402 GCA_964615925.1 uncultured Solibacteraceae bacterium | reverse complement strand
CCCGAAACCGACCCCTGGAGCGAATCCCTCGTCCTCGCCCACGAAAAGGAAACGCTGGGGTTCTACATCACGGGTCATCCGCTCCGGCGTTATGCCGAGGACGTGGCGGCAATCGCCGACGTCACGACCTCGACGTTGGGAGACACGGCTGCGGGGACGGACATCGTGATCGGCGGGATCGTGGCGGCAACGCGGACGATGCGGACGAAGAAGGGCGATGCCATGGGGACGATACTCCTCGAGGACCTCGAGGGCGTCGTCGAGGTGGTCCTGTTTCCCGACACGTTCGCCAAATCGTGGGGCGCGGTGGTCGCCGACCAGCCCGTCATCGTCCAGGGGCGGCTCGACCGCGACGAGTCGCACACGAAGGTCCTCGCGACCGAGGTGTGGCCCATCGAGCAGGCAAAGGAGCGCCTGAGCAAGAAGGTCATCGTCCGCGTGGACGCACTCCTGGCGCCCTCCGACCTGCCGGACCGCCTGAAGCCGCTGGTCGAACGGAAGATCGGCCCGGCGGAGCTCGTCTTCGAGATCCGGTTCCCGGGACAATATACGGCCTTCGTCCGGCCGCATCCGTACCTGAAGGTGACGCCGGACAGGGAATTCGTCGACTTCGTCGAGGAGATATGCGGCCCCAATACGGTAAAGTTCAGCCGATGAAGCATCCGGCGTCGGCGTACGAAAAAGTTCAACTGGCCCGCCACATCAAGCGGCCCTACTTCATGGACTATGTCGAGTTCCTCTTCGAGGACTTCGACGAGTGGCACGGCGACCGCAAGTTCGCCGACGACCCGGCCATCGTCGTCGGCCGGGCGTTCTTCCGGGGCCGGCCCGTATGTCTCGTCGGCCATCAGAAGGGCCGCGATACCAAGCAGAAAGTGCACCGCAATTTCGGGATGCCCATGCCCGAAGGCTACCGGAAGGCGCTCCGGGCCATGAAGCTCGCCGAAAAGTTCTCCCGGCCGGTGCTGACCTTCATCGACACGCCCGGGGCCTACCCCGGAATCGACGCCGAGGAGCGGGGGCAGGCCGAGGCGATCGCGGCCAACCTCCGCGAGATGGCCCGACTCGAGGTTCCCGTCATCGCCACCGTGACGGGTGAAGGGGGTTCCGGGGGGGCGTTGGCCATCGGGGTGGGCGACCGGGTCAACATGCTCGAGTACTCGATCTATTCGGTGATCGCGCCGGAGAGCTGCTCGGCCATTCTCTGGCGCGACCAGGATCATGCCGCGGAGGCCGCCGAGGCCTTGCGGCTGACGCCCGACCACCTCGTGGGTCTCGGCCTCGTGGACGAAGTGGTGCCCGAGCCCGCCGGCGGCGCGCACAATGATCCGGAAGCCGCGGCGGCGGCGCTCGGCGACGTCCTCGAACGGCAGCTCGACGAGTTGGAATCTGTCGACGTGGCACGGCGGCTCGACGAGCGGTACCGCAAGTTCCGAGGGATGGGAGTGTTCGGGGAATAGGGGGGCGTGACGGGCGATTGCACAATCGATTGAAACGGCTTTCACATCGTTCGGATCTGATTTTATTCCTCCACTCCGCCGGCTACCGCCGCTACCCAAGGCGCGACTCGTCAAGCCTCGTCGTGGCAACCGCAGCGAGGAACGCTGCGGTTCGTTTTGGGAGAAGCCATACTGGAAGCCGTAATCTTTACCCGGCAAAGACCTTGCCTGTGGCAAGATAGCAACATGTCCGCGCCCGAACCCCAGTTCCGAGGGCCGATCCCGATCGAGTCCAAGGCCGCCCGCGATCTCATCTACATCCGGAAAACCATGGAGCGGGCAGCCGCGTTCACGGCCGTTCCCGGATGGGGCGTCGTCACCGTGGGAACGGTCGGAACCCTTGCGGCCGCGGCGGCGGCGGGGATGACTTCGACCGACGCCTGGATCGGCACCTGGATCCTGGCCGCCCTCGTCGCGGGTGTCATCGGCATCTGGACGATGGCGCGAAAGTCCAAAGCGCTGGGAACGTCGTTGGCCAGTGCGCCCGGGCGGCGCTTCGTTTCCGCGCTGCTGCCCCCAATGCTGGCGGGGGCGCTGATCACCGTCGTCGTTCACAACGCCGGCAATCATCCGATGCTCCCGGGCATCTGGCTCCTCCTGTACGGCGCGGGCATCGTCGGGGGCGGAACCAACTCGGTCCGGATCGTGCCGGTGATGGGGCTCTCGTTCATGGTCCTGGGCGCAATCGCCCTCTTCGGACCTCCCGCGCTGGGGACACTCTTCATGGGCATCGGCTTTGGCGGGTTTCACCTGGCCTTCGGGGTCATCATCGCCAGGAGGCACGGTGGCTAGGCGGCAGACGGCCGAAAAGCGGGAACGCGGCGCCCCGACGTCCCTTCCCGAACCCATCTCGACGGCCGGGCGCCTCGACCGTTTGATTCACGAACCCGTGCGGCTCGGAATTGTGAGCGCGTTGGCCGTCAACGACACGTTGTCGTTCCGCGAACTCCGGGACCTGCTCGAGACGACGGACGGGAACCTGAGCGTCCATGCCCGCAAGCTCGAGGAGTCCGGCTACATCAGTTGTACGAAGCAGTTCGAGGGACGGACGCCCAAGACCGAGTTCCGGATCACGGCCGCGGGACGCCGCGCGCTCGAAGCCTATCTCGATCACATGGACGCGTTGATCCAGGCAACGCGCGGTTAGGCGGACCCGACAGGGCGCGAACTTGAGTCTTTCCGGCAACGGTCCTATACTCGCTGTATAGGGCGGAAACATCCGTCGCCACAAGGAGATACGATGCTGATCCGGAAACCGGACGACATCCCGTCGTCGGAGATCACTCCCGAGAGCCTCTTCCGCAACCGCCGCCAGTTCATTCAGAACGGTGCCGCGGCCCTGGCCACGACGACGGCCGGGCTGTCGCTGGCCGGGTGCGCCGAGGGCGGGGTCTCCGCGGCGATCCCAGCCCAGGAGAGCGACGGGCCCTACAACGGGCAGTTCGATACCGACGAGGAGCTGACACCGCGCGACGCCGTCACCACGTACAACAACTTCTACGAGTTCGGACTCGACAAAGGCGATCCCGCGCAGAACGCCCACACGCTCGAACCGGCCCCGTGGACGGTGGAGGTCGACGGGCTCGTGGCCGATCCGAAGACCTGGGATCTCGACGACCTGCTCTCCGGATTCACGATGGAAGACCGCATTTATCGAATGCGGTGCGTCGAGGGATGGTCGATGGTCATCCCCTGGTACGGCTTCCCGATGGCGGACCTCATCAACAAGCTCGAGCCGCTGCCCAGCGCCCGCTACGTCTATATGGAAACGCTGGTGGATCCGGAGCAGATGCCGGGTCAGCGGCGCGGCTTCTTCGGCGGATACGCGTTGAACTGGCCGTACAAGGAAGGGCTCCGGATGGACGAGGCCATGAACCCGCTGACGTTGATGGCCGTCGGAGTCTACGGGCAGGAAGGCCCGAACCAGAACGGCGCCCCGATCCGTCTGGTCGTGCCCTGGAAATACGGGTTCAAGGGGGTCAAGTCGATCGTCCGCATCCGATTCCAGGAAGAGGAGCCGCTGAACACGTGGCAGGAAGAAAATGCCCGGGAGTACGGCTTCTACGCCAACGTGAATCCCAACGTCGACCACCCGCGGTGGAGCCAGGCACGCGAGCGCCGCATCGGTGAGCTCTTCATGCGCGAGACGCTGATGTTCAACGGGTACACCGACCAGGTGGCTCATCTGTACGAAGGCATGGACCTCCGCCGCAACTACTGATCTCTGATAGCAGGATGGCGAGAGATCAGGTCTTCCGGCGGATCGTGAAGCCCGCCGTGTTCCTCGCCTGCCTCTCGCCGGCGGCCCTGCTCACCTACCGCTTCGCCACCGGAAACCTCGGTTTCGACCCCATCGCGGACCTGACCGACGTCACCGGACGCTGGGGCCTGCGGCTGTTGCTCGCCTCGCTTGCCATGACGCCGCTCCGCACCCTGACCGGATCGGGCGAGTGGATCCGGTTCCGCCGCATGTTGGGCCTGTTCGCCTTCTTCTACGCCGTCCTGCATCTTTCCGTCTTCGTCGTCTTCGACTTCTTCTTCGATTTCCGGGCCATCATCGCCGACATTCCCCAGCGCCCGTTCATCACCATGGGGTTCACCGCCTTCATGTGCCTTCTGCCCCTCGCCGTCACGTCGACGAAAGGTTGGATCCGGCGGCTCGGCGGAAAGAACTGGCGGCGCCTGCACCGCCTGGCGTACGTTGCCGGCGTGGCCGCGGCGATCCACTACTTCTGGGTCGACAAGGTGGCCGAGCCGGGACCGGCCGCGTACCTGACGCTGGTCGCGATCCTGCTCGGGTTTCGACTGGTCGTCCGATTCCGGCGGCGGTCCTCGCCGTCGAACGCCGCAACCGCGGCGCCATGAAACCGAGAACGAGGATTACTATGATGACGACACCAACTTCACGCCGTTCTCGATCGAGCTCTGAGGGAATCGACCGATGACGTGGCTCGCGCGAACCGTCAACGGATTGCTCGGTCCCTTCGACCTGCACCTGGGGAGGGAGTCCAACTTCCGCGGACTCCAGGCCGAGCTGGTGCGGCGCGGTCAGGAACTCGATCGACATGAGCGCGACCTGGCCCACGCCCTGGAATCGCTTCGCGAGGAAAGGGACAAGAACAGTCCCGCCCGCCTGCTGGAGGTCTCTCAAACTCGCTGGCGCGACGACGAACCCGATGCCGGGCTGACCTGGGGCGTTCCGATGACGGGCGCTGAGTTCGTCCGGTTCATGCTCTCTCACGTCTCTCTCGACGGGAATTCGACCGTCGTCGAGGTTGGACCGGGCTACGGGAGGATTCTGGACGCGTTGCTTGCCAGCGACGCCGGGTTCGCGCGATACATCGGCCTCGAGATCTCCGCGGCGCGCACGGCGAGGCTTCGCGAGCGCTTTACCGACCCGCGCATCGAGTTTCGTCAAGTCGATGTTCTGCGGCCGGTCGCGCTCGGGAGGATGGCCGATGTCACGTTCAGCTCGGCCGTTTTCGAACATCTCTACCCCGACTTCGAGGCCGCGCTCACCACGATCGCCGCGTGCACCCGGCCTGGGGGCGCCGTGGTGCTCGACTTCGTCCGGGCGGACGAAGCGCTCGAGGAGGCCGCGTCATGGTTCGAGAAGGAGACCACCTACATCCGGCTCTATTCGGGGGATGAACTCCGGAGATTGTTTGCCAGGGCGGGCTTCTCGATCGACGCGATCGAGAAGATCAGTTTCGGGGAGGACATCGACGGTCGCGAGATCGTGCGGACGGCCGTCTTCGGGAGAAAGGCGAAGTCCGAAACGGTTCAGATTCGCACAGAGGATGCCTCCGCGGTGTTCGATCCGATGGCCTTTCGGACACCCCCTCCTGCCGACAGCGAGGCGCTCGATCCGCCGGTCCGTCCCGCATTCGCGAGTCCGTACGGCGGCCTCTGGACCGATCTTGAAACCGCTGAAGCGCTCGTGGCCGGAAAAGTTGCGACCGGCGTGCTTTCCGGCGAGGACGCCGACCTGGTCACGCGATGGCGACGCGACGGCTACGTCATCATTCCGGGCGCCGTCGATTCGCAAGCGATCGACCGGGCGCTCAGAGACTTCGACCGGGCGTACGATGGCGAGCTCCCGGCGAAAATGTCGTTCTGGGACACCGAGCATCACCGGGTCGACGCCTCGCGGGCACACATTCGCAAACACGAGGCCAAGGTGCTCGACCTCCACGCGCTTTCCGAAGCCGCCCAGGATATCGTCTTCGCGCCCCGGCTCGCCCGGTTCCTTCACATCCTCTTCGAGAGGCCGGCGCTCGCGTTTCAGAGTTTGGGTTTTGGCTACGGATCGCAACAGGGATCCCACCAGGATTCGGCGTTCGTCAAGGTCAACTCGTCGCTCGAGTTCGTGGCCTCATGGATTGCACTTGAAGACATTCAACCCGGATCCGGGGAGCTGGAATATTATCCCGGCAGCCACCGCCTCGGTCCGTACCTCTTTGGCGGAGAGCGCATCTGGGCGGCGTTCGGAGAACCCGAGCTCAACGAGTTCGCTGAAAACCTCCGGCAGCGCGCGGCGTCGGCCGGTCTCACCGTCGAACGCTTTTGTCCGCGCAAAGGGGACGTCTTGGTCTGGTCGGCCACCCTCATTCATGGGGGAAGCGCCATCACGGACCCGGACCTCACCCGGAAGAGCCTGGTCACGCATTACTGTCCGGCCGACCTGCAGCCCATGTACGCGTACAAGGGAGGGCGGGAGAAGCGGCGAACGAAGAGCGGTGACTACGTCATGGCTGAGCAATGGGATTGAGGGAATTGCGTTGCAAGTTCTTACGCAGGAATAGCCGTGCGCCTCCCCATTCACATCGACGACCTCCATCCGCGGACGCTTTCGATCGTCGTCGTTCTCGTTTTTCTGACCGTGGCGCTTCTCCTGTACGCG
>CAZTTI010000594.1:0-4998 GCA_964615925.1 uncultured Solibacteraceae bacterium | reverse complement strand
TCGGTCGCGTCGTCGAACGGCCCGGGCTTGACCTCGAACAGAACCGTCCCGGATTCCAGGGCGATGAACGTGTGCCACACGCTTTCGCGGCAATCGACCGCGACGGCCCCCTTCCCCCGTTCGAGGAGGACGAAATTTTCCGTATCGAGCGTCCCGTCATCGTGAAACGTCACGAAGCCAGCCGAGCCGGCGAGGAGCGCGAGGGGTTCCGGACGCGGAGGAGTCCGATGGCGATGCGGGCGGATGTAACTCGACGGCTCGACGGCGTTCACCATCCGTTGGAGCGCGTCGTCGTTGCCCCTGTGCAGCAGGAGGACTTCACGGTTGCGAATGTTGGCGGAGGCCTCCTGCACTTTGCTGCGCATCAGTTCCTGGTCGATGGCGAGGACCTTCCGGTGCCGGGAGATCGTCGCCCGTGCCGATAATCGTTCGATCGTTGGTTTGCTCATGAGTTGTCCACTATTTTACCCCCATCGCGCGCGGGCGCCGCGGATCGGACAGTTGCGAGAGTAGAATGCCCCATGCGCACCGCTCCCCGCGGCCTCCACGTGAAGGACACTTCCGGGAACCCGATCCTGCTCGATGAAGCCTGGTCCCGAGGAACGGTCCTGCTCTGTTTCGTCCGGCACTTCGGGTGCATCTTCTGCCGTCAGCAGGTTTCCGGAATCTGCGGGTACCGCCGCGAAGTGGAATCGGCCGGCGCGTCCTTCGTTTTCGTGGGCAGCGGTACCCCCTTGATGGCCCAGGCGTTCCAGGAAGAGTACTGCCCCGAGTCGCGGGTATTCGTCGACCCGGAACTGGAGGCGTTTCGAGCGTTTGGTCTGCGCCGCGGCACGTGGACGAACCTCAACATCCGGACGGCGTTGAGGGCGCTCCGGGCCTATGGGGACGGGCACCGGCAGGTGGAAGTGCAGGGAGACCCCTGGCAGCAGGGAGGCGTCTTCGTCATCGATTCAACCGGCCGGGTGCGGTATTCGTACGTCAGCCGTTTCGCGGGCGACCATCCCGATCCGTTGGTGGTTGTCGACGCCCTCGCCCAACCGGCGTGAATTCCGCCCGAGCTGCCGGCGTCAGCAGAACGCGCTGACCGTCGTCCGAACGTCGACCAGCCCCAGCGCCACAGCGTACGACCCGTTGCCCACTCCGGTGCTGCATCCCAGTGTTCGGATCGTGGGGCTCCGGTCGAGGGCGTTCGCCTCGATCGAATTGGCCTGAAGCTTCAGGTGAGCGAAGATCGGACGCCGGGAGTCGGCGGGCTTCCAGAACTCCCCTTCGCGTTCGGCCGGAAAGATCTTCAGGCTGACGGCGCTCGCGACGTTCCCCCCGATCGCCAGAATGCGGGAGTCCAGCTCATCCACCTTGACGACCAGATCGCAATGCGTGCGGGCTCCTTCGCCCATCTGCCTGCGGCGTTGGGCAATGGACTCGTACCCCGGACGCCGGGCCGAGCACAGGAGGTCCCCCGGTTCCACCGCGGCCTCACCCACGTCGTAAGCGACGAACGCCGCCCCGGGAGCGCGGCCGTCACGCGCCTGGATGGCCTGGTCGATGTAGGTGTGATGCGCGATCGCCCTTCGGAATTGGGAGGATTCACCCAGTCCACCTTCGCACATCACCCACGAAATGAAGGCTGCCGACCAGGGGTCGCGCCAGCGGGAAGAGACTCCGCGCCCGTTCCAGCTCTC
This sequence comes from uncultured Solibacteraceae bacterium, assembly GCA_964615925.1. GTDB lineage: Bacteria > Acidobacteriota > Terriglobia > 20CM-2-55-15 > 20CM-2-55-15 > JAJEDW01. The sequence goes on along the minus strand of CAZTTI010000594.1, from coordinate 3,313 downwards.
GTTCTGACGGTTGATGATCCACGAACCGTCGCTGGTCGATGCCCAGTATCCTCCGATCGATCGAGCCACGCGCTCGGCCTCGGCGGAACCGAGGCCCCGGGCCCGTCCTCCCCGGCGCGGCCCGAAGTCGTCATCGAAACCCGTCTGGTCGCTGATCGGGAAACCGAAAAAACCCCACTCCTGAACGGCGATGTCGACCAGGCGCTGGCGTGTTTCGGACGTGGAAAGGACGCGGCATCCGTTTTGGGTCACCCTCATCGTGCCCGGGCTCCCGCTCACCCGCTCCGATGGCGGGTCGACGTCCAGTAGATCGACGGGTAGCCGGTCGAGGGGGACGCGTTCCTGTGCCTCGGCCGGCATCGCCGTCGCCGTGAACATGACGACGGCCAGAAGGAAAACGACAGCTTTCATACGATTCCTTTCCAAACGGATGTGGGTCTCCGGGGTTCTTCGCTATTTCGAAACGATGTTAGATGATAACGCAGGGTTCGGGGCCCAGAAAACGTTTGTCCGGACACCAGACCGGTGGGGCCGGAGGGAGGACTTGGTGGAAGTCGAAATTTCCGAGGCGCGTGCTGTGAAAATCGTCCTGTCCCTGATCGTCGCGGTGACCGTGCTCGCTTCCTGTGACGGGCAAGATGAAGGTGTTCGGGAAATTCAGTCGCGGCAGAGCGCGCAGGACTGGCCTTTCGGTCCGTACGAGGTCGACGTCGACTGGCCGCGCCCGCTTCCCGACGATCGCCACTCCCACTCGGGGTGGACCTGGGGATCGATGGGGGGCGTCTTCGCCGAGTCCCCGGATCGGATCTGGATTGCTCAGCGCGGAGAGCTGCCTCTTCCGGAGGGAGCCGCGCCATGGGCGGTTTACGCGGCGCTCGACCGGGGAATTGCGAACAGCAACACCGATGGTCTGACCGCGACCTGCGAGCCTACCCCGATCCGGAGGGGCTGGGAGCGGCGTTTCGAGCATGTGATCTTCGTCGTCGATGGCGACGGCAACCTCGTCGACGAATGGCCTCAACACGACGCTCTGTTCGGGCGGCTACCGTGCGGCCGTGGACCCCATACGATCAAGATGAACCCGTACGACCCGGAGAAGCACGTCTGGGTCATCGACGATCAGCTCCACGTGATCTACCGATTCACCTACGAGGGCGAGTTGCTGCACACGTTGGGGCAGCCGGGGGTTCGGGGCCGCGGTCCGAACACGTTCGACCGCCCGACCGACATCGCATGGCTCCCCGACGGCACCTACTTCGTCAGCGACGGGTACGGGGGGACGCGCGTCGCGAAGTTCGACGCCGACGACAACTTCCTGTTGGACTGGGGCCAGGCTCCGGTGGACCCCTCCAACCCCGGCCCGTCCGAGTTCAACGCACCCCACAGTATCGCGACCAGCGCCGATCGCCGCGTGTTCGTCGTCGATCGCGGCCACGAACGCATGCAGGTGTTCGACGAGAACGGGCAGTTTCTGGACATGTGGCCGTTGAGGTCGCCGCTCTGGCCCGACGCGATCCGGACCCTGGTCGTCAACCACGTCATCACCCAGGACCAGTTCATCTGGGTGGGGGATACGGGGACGAACCGCATCATGAAGTTCGATCTCGAGGGGAACTTTCTCTACAGTTGGGGAACTCCAGGGCCGGAGCCCGGCCGGCTCGCCTGCCCCCACGCCCTGTCCACGGACCAGGAGCGGAACCTGTACGTCGCGGATTGTTTCGCGGGAAGGGTTCAGAAGTTCACGCCCCAGCCAGGCGCCGATCCGGAGAAGCTCGTGGGGTTGATCGCGCGGTTCGACTGACGTCGTGCCGCTGGCGGGAACCTACTGGGAATGCGCCGGGTCCCTAGCGAAGTCCCTCATCAGCGCGTTCAGGTTGAGGTCGTTCCGGTGCCGGCCGAAGATCGTCGAAGGCTTCAGGTCGATGTAAGCAAGCGTGCCGGTGGCCGGACTGAAGAAGAAATTTCGAATGTACCAGTTGATGTGGTCCGTCCATTGGGATTCGGCGATCGTCCGGATCGACTCCCCGATCGCCGGAAGATGCGGTTCATACTCGCTCCGGACGTAGGAGACCTGCTCGTTGCCGTATTCGTCGTCGGCCGTGGCCAGCATGTCCGAAAGATCGATCCCCGTGGCGCATTCCTGGACGAGGCAGGGCATCGTCACTTTTCGGCCGAACGCGGTCCGGCGCGAAAGAAAGACGAAACGGGCTTCGGGAATGCGGAACCCTCCCTCGGGGAGCTCCAGCAATCGGGCATATTGAAGCCGGTGGAGCGCAAGCCAGTGGGTCATCGTGCTTCCGGCACTCTGGCTGCAATTTCTGAAGTCCGGGAAGCGGGCGATCAACTCGCAGAAATTGCACGGCCGCTCGATTCGCTCGTTCCTGCGGATGGCGTCGCTGTCGATTTCCTCCCGGACGACGAACCGTTCGTATTCGGACAGGGCATGGCGCGTCGGCATCTTGAAGGCCAGGCCGTCTCCGAACGCCACGCGGGTGTAGTGGGTTTCGGTGAACTCAAGAGAGCGGGGCCAGGAATAGACCCGTCCGTCACGGTATGCGGAAACGGGTTTTGCGGTCCTGGCCTTCATCGGCTGGAAGGCCGCCGTGGTCATGTGTCCTCATCATACACTCCGATTTGCCGCGGTGTCTTGAACCAATCGGGTCGTTGAACCGTTATCATCAGGGAAGCATGCGGCCACAGATGCAATTCCGGACGGCGACCGGCTTCTTCCTGCTCCTGACGACCGCGGGGATCACATTCGGCCAGGGCCTGTTCTCGTTCCGCGAAGAACCGGAGGCGGAGTTCCATCTGGCCCGCATGATGTACAGCACTTCCGGTTTCGGAGGTTCGTTCGGGTTCCGGCAGCCGTGGTGGGCGATCGACTATCCTCAGGCCGAGGAGCACTTCCTTCCGGCACTCCGCCGCCTCACCGGGATCGACGTGGCTCCCGACAGCCGGCACATCCAGGTCACCGATCCCGATATTTTCAAATACCCGTACCTGTTCATCCAGCAGGCGGGGCGGGGCTACTGGGATCCTTCCGATAACGAGGCGGCCGCGCTTCGTGAATACCTCTACCGCGGGGGATTCCTGATGGTCGACGATTTCCACGGGGTGGGAGACTGGCGCATCGTCGAACGCGCCCTCTCGAAGGTCCTGCCCGATCACGCCATCGTCGAGATCCCCAACGACGACCAGCTCATGAATGTCTTCTACGATCTGGACAAGAGCACCCAGATTCCGGGCGACCGCCATGTGTTTCGATGCGGCGGAGGTCCCGGAGGCGTGCAGATGGAAGGCCCGGCCACCTGGT
>CAZTTI010000593.1:0-10245 GCA_964615925.1 uncultured Solibacteraceae bacterium | reverse complement strand
CCACGGTTCGCCCTTCGGGGACACCCCAGCGGCCGAGACTGGCGCGCCGCGGGCGAGGTTTCAGAAAATCGGCGGTCTCGATGCCCGCGCGCGTCAGGACCCAGTCCCCGCGACGGACGATGCCCGCGGCCTCCGCGCGCCGGACGTTATCGTTGGAAACCATCACCGTCTTTGTCGTTATCGGCCGCGTGGCCCGCTCGAGCCAGACAAAAAACGCGCGGACGACGGGCTTCTGGTAGTCGTGGAACGCGAAGCCATGGGCGGTGTGGAAGATGAACCCGACGCCGGCCATCCAGGCCGCCCAGCGGCCGAGGATTCCGGCCTTGGAGCTGTGCGTGTGGACGATGTCCGGCTTTTCCCGGCGAAACAGCCGCCACAGGTCCACGAAAGCCCGTAAGTCATTCCATGGAGAAATCTCGCGAGCCAGCGTCGGGATCCAGTGGCACTCGACTCCGTCGAGACGTTCGGCCGTGTCGCGCAGCAATCCCTCGGGCCCGGAGACGAGTCCGCGCTCGTAGCGGCCCGGGTCCAGACGATCGAGTGTTTCGAGGACGACTTTTTGGGCGCCACCGAGTTCCAGCTTGGTGACGACGTGGAAAACTCGCGTGCGACCCGGAACCTGCGCATCCGATGGACTCTGCATGACCTATAGAATCTCCCATGGTGTCGTGACGGGGGCAACACGAAAGGGCTTCACTCCGTCCGATGCCCCCATGGCAAGATAGGACCGCCGTGGAAAAAGAGGGAACGGTCATGAGAAACATGGAATTCATCGACGTCCGGGAGCAGTATCGGCGGTACCGCTCCGAGATCGACCGGCGCATGGCCGCCGTGTTCGCCCACGGCCAGTTCGTCATGGGACCCGAGATCGAGGAACTCGAAGCCCGGCTCGCGGCGTATGCCGGGACCCGGCACTGCCTGACCGTATCGAGCGGGACCGACAGCCTCGAGATCGCGCTTCGAGCGCTCGGGATCGGACCCGGGGACGAGGTCATCACCGTTCCTTTCACATGGATCAGCACGGCCGAAGCCGTCGCGCTCGTGGGCGCGCGGCCGGTTTTCGTGGACGTCGACCCGGACACGTTCAACATCGACGCCAGCCGAGTCGAGGAGGCGATCACCGAACGCACGCGCGCCATCATCCCCGTCGACCTGTTCGGGCAGATGGCCGACTACGGCATGCTTCGCCCACTGGCCGCGAAGCACGGGCTGACGATCATCGAAGACGCCGCCCAGAGCTTCGGCGCCCGGCAGGGGGGCATTCCGAGCTGCGGTGTGACCGACGTCGGCAGCACGAGCTTCTTTCCGGCCAAGCCGCTCAGTTGTTACGGCGACGGCGGGGCGCTGTTCACCAACGATGACGGGCTCGCGGAGCGGATGCGGGATATCCGGATCCACGGCGGACGGCGCCACCACCATACGCGGGTCGGGATGAACGGGCGGTTCGACACTCTTCAGGCGGCCGCCATGTTGGCCAAGCTCCCGCACTTCGACGACGAGCTCGACGCCCGGACTCGAATCGGCCAGCGGTATTCCGACGCCCTGGCGGACCGGGTGAAGGTCCCGGTGGTGATGGAATCGAACACCCACGTCTACGCGATCTACACGATCCGCACCCGTTCCCGGGACGCCATGGTCGAGGCGATGGGCCGCGCCGGAATCCCTGTGGCCATCTATTATCCGAAATGCCTCCATCTCCAGCCGGTGTTCGCGAGCCTGGGTTATCAGCAGGGCGATTTCCCCGAAGCGGAACGGGCCGCGTCCGAGGTGCTGAGCCTTCCCATGCACCCGTTTCTCGAGATACGCGACCAGGATCGCGTTATCGACGCCGTACGGGAAGCGGTCCGGTGGTGCGCATGAGGCGCCACGGCCATGTCCTCGAGGAGAACGACGCCGGGGAACTCGTGTGCCCGGAGAGCGGGTTCCGATACCCGGAGGTCGAGCCCGGCGTCCTGCGGTGCCTGGACCTCGGCGAGGAAGCGCCGCTCGACGCGCGTGACTCGGTGGGCCACGTCGGATACAGGTCGCTTCGACGGAGCCGTTGAAGGGTGCTCCTGGTCGATGCACCGGCGAATTTTCGAGAAGAACGCCGGTACGTTGCCGAAGTCGTACTCGGGGATTTTCTCGGCATCTCCTTCGACATGCAGTTCACGGATCGCCGGGACACCTTGCTTTCCTCGGAGGGAAGGGAGCTCCGCGTCGCCGACGGGCTCTTCTCAACGATCGAGACCGACTGGCTCGAACCGTTCTCGTTGCCCGAGCATCCCCTTGCCGTCTGCGATGTGAGCGGCGCTCCCTTCCCGTTGCGTTCTCGGGATCCTCTTCCTCTGCTGTTCCAGGAGCCGGTGGACCGGATTCTCGTACTCGATTCGACGAGCCGGGCACGACTCGGCCTCGATATCTTCGGAACGGTTTTCTTTTTCCTGACGCGATACGAAGAGGCCGCGCTCCAGGGGCGTCTGGGTGGCGAGGCCGGCCGCTTTCCCGCATCCGCGTCGACCGCCGTCCGCGGCGGTTTCGTCGATCGTCCGATCGTCAATGAGTACGTCGACGTGCTTTCCGGCGCCCTCTCCCGGCTCTGGCCCGGGCTCGAACAGCGAAAGCGGCAGTTCCGGACGATCTTGACCCATGACGTCGACGCTCCGTTCGAATACGCGTTCGCGAGTGCAGCGCGCGTCGTGAGGAGCGCGGCGCGGGCGCTCCGTGATCACGGGATCCGGGCGGCGCTCGAGCGGTTCCCTCTCTGGTACCGCGTTCGGAACGGGGATCCGGCGGCCGATCCGTATGCGACTTTCGACTGGATCATGGATACGAGCGAGCACCACGGCCTCAGGAGCGCGTTCTACTTCATCACCGAGCAGGGGCCCATGGATGCAGACTACACACTCGATCACCCATGGATTTCCGGGATGATACGTTCCATGGCCGAACGCGGCCACGAGGTGGGCCTCCACGGCAGCTTCGATTCCTACGACGACGGGGCGCGTCTCGCCCGCGAGTTCGGCAAGCTAAACGCGGTTTGCGAGCGTCATGGCGTGCGTCAGGACGCCTGGGGCGGAAGACAGCACTTCCTGCGGTGCCGCGTCCCCGGTACGCTGCAGAACTGGTGTGACGCCGGCCTCGCCTACGACAGCACGCTCGCGTTCGCCGAGGTTGCGGGATTTCGGTGCGGAACGTGCTGGGAATTCACGCCGTTCAACCTTCGGACCCGGAAGCCCATCGGCATCCGCGAGCGCCCGCTGGTGGTGATGGAGTGCAGCGTGACCGACGCGGCGTATATGGGATTGGGTCTGGGCGCCGAAGCCTTTGCCGCGATCGCGAAGATCAAGGATGCGTGTCGGAAATATGACGGAGACTTCACGCTTCTTTGGCACAATTCGCGTCTGGCCGACCCTGCGTCCCGCGAGTTCTACCGGGAGGTCATCGCGCATTGACGGCCCGAACGGAAAAGAATCGGGGAAGGCTGCTTTACTTTTCTGCCAGCGCCGTCGAGGCCGGAACCCCGGCGCATACCCATGTGCACGGCATCGTTGACGGGTTGATACGCCGGGGGTGGTCGGTGCGAGTCGTTTCGCCGGCTCCTGCAAGGCTCGACGGCCTGCCGGGACAACTGCGGCGCTTGTGCGATGTCGTCGTCCGGCAGCTGCGCGCCGGGATCCGGATCCGAACCTATGATGTCCTGTACTGCCGGTGTCACTTCGGTCTCTGGCCGATCTCTCTGTGGGCGCGTCTACGCGGAGTCCCCGTCATCCAGGAAATCAACGGTCCGTACAGCGACTACTTCGCGGCGCACCCTTACATGGCCTGGGCGAGGTGGCCGGTGACCTTTTCGATCCGGGCTCAGATGCGTTTGGCCGACGCTCTGGTCGTGGTGACCGAGCCGATGAAGACATGGATTGCAGGCGAGGTTTCCGCGCGAAGGGTGGCCGTCGTCCCCAATGGGGCCGACACGCGGCGGTTCAGGCCGGGAGCGGGAGACCGTCCGACGGTTGAGGGCCGTTATGCCGTCTTCGTCGGATCGCTCGCCGTCTGGCAGGGAATCGGGACGATGATCGATGCTGTTTGGCATCCGGATTGGCCGTCGGATGTCCGGCTCGTCATCGCCGGGGACGGTGCCGAGCGCGCGGTGGTCGAGGAAGCCGCCGGCCGGAGCGACCGGATTGTCTATCTGGGTCCTGTGCCTCACGAGGCCGTGCCCGGTCTGATCTGCGGCAGTATTGCGGGGCTTGCCCCCAAGGTTCCCGTCGGAGGCCTTGCCGAGACGGGATTTTCCGCGTTGAAGCTGTACGAGTCACTCGCTTGCGGCGTTCCCGTCGTTGCGAGCGATGCCATGGGGCACCGCGAGACGATCCGTCACAATGATTGCGGCATCCTGATCCCGGTTGGCGACGCGGGAGCGCTGGCGCGCGCCGTAGCGGCGCTCGGCGAAGATCCGGAACGTGCCAGAGCGATGGGAGAGCGCGGCCTCGATTTCGTCCGGCGGGAAGCCTCCTGGGACCGTCGGGCTGGAGACGTCGACGGCCTGATTCGGCAAGTGACAGGTGAAACGATGGCCCGGCTCGTCGGAAACGCGCAATGACCCGTGTCGTCACCGTGATCGGCGCTCGGCCCCAGTTCGTCAAGGCCGCACCGGTGACGCGTGCGCTGGAGCGGGCCGGGATCGAGGGGTTCATCCTGCATACCGGCCAGCACTACGACACGGAGATGTCCTCCCGGTTCTTCGACGAATTGGGTTTGCGGCAACCGGACCTCAATCTTGAAGTGGGTTCCGGGACACACGGCGTCCAGACGGCTGCGATGCTGGAAGGAATCGAGCGCCTTCTCATCAGGGAGCAGCCGGACTGGGTTCTCGTCTACGGCGATACGAACTCCACGCTCGCCGGTGCGCTTGCTGCGGCGAAACTCAACGTCCCGGTCGCTCATGTCGAGGCGGGGTTGCGTTCTTTCAACCGCCGCATGCCGGAAGAAGTCAACCGGATCGTGACCGATCACACTTCGACACTGCTGTTTGCGCCGACCGATGCAGCCGTGGCCAACCTCGATCGGGAAGGTTTCGAACCTTCGCGTGTGGTCCGGACCGGCGACGTGATGTTCGACGCAGCGTTGATGTTTCGAGATCGCGCAATCGAGGGATCGACGGTTCTCGAGACGCTGGGCATCCAATCCGGAAGCTACGTTCTTGCGACGATTCACCGCGCCGAAAATACCGACGACCCCGTGCGGCTTCGGACGCTTGTTTGCGCGCTCGATCGCGTGGCGAGGGAGATGAAGGTCGTTCTGCCCCTCCATCCCCGGACGAGGAACAAGCTGGAATCGGCAGTTACCGACCTGGGTGCGATCACGGTCACCGACCCAGTGGGCTTCATCGACATGGTACGGCTTGAGATGGGGGCGGCGGTTGTGGCCACGGATTCCGGCGGAGTGCAAAAGGAAGCGTTTTTTCACGGCGTTCCATGCGTGACGTTGAGAGACGAAACCGAATGGATCGAACTCGTAAGCGCTGGATGGAACCGCGTGGTCGGGCCAACAAGCCCCAAAGCCGTCGCACGCGCCATACTCGACGCGGTTGGAACGGTGGGAGAGGCGGTTCATCCCTACGGTGACGGGAAAGCCGCCGATCTGGTTGTCCGGTCGCTGTCTCGGAGGGCCCGGTGACGAAGGAACCGGAGAGCGTGGGGTCGATCGCCGCCGGAGAACTCGTCCAGGCCGGAGTCCCCGGGGGATTCACAGGTTTCTCGGCTGATGTCTTCCGTCTCGGATCCGGTGCCGCGGGAGCACAGTTGGTGACGATCGCGGCCGCACCGATCCTGACCCGTATCTATGCCCCGGAAGTCTTCGGGGTCCTGACCGAATTCGTGGCAATCGCCAGTGTGCTCGGCGTCATCGCGTGCTTCCGGTATGAACTGTCCATTGTCCTTCCCGCCGATGACGACGAGGCGTCGAACCTGTTCGTGGTCAGTCTGGCCGGAGCATTGGCGAGCACGATCCTGGTCGGATTGGGGGCCTTCATCTTCGCCGAGGTGACTGCCGGGTGGCTGGCGATGCCGGAACTGGTTCCCGTGGCGTGGATGATCCCGCTTTCGGTAGCAGCGGGCGGGTCGATGCTGGCCTTCAACTACTGGTGTTCCCGCCAGCAGCGCTTCGGCGTTCTTGCGATCGGACGGTTCTCGGGCGCAGTGCTCACGACGGCGATCCGGGTCGGCGTCGGGGCGGTGGGATTCGCGACGGCGTTCGTCATGATCGGTGCGCACGTGGCCGGCCAGATCCTTACTGTCGCCTTGCTTGCCCTGGCGACGCTGAGATCCGACACGGCCGCGTTCCGCCGGAACGTCAGCCTCAAGGCGATGGCAGCCGGCATAGGGCGGTATCGGCGATTCCCCCTGTTCAACACATGGTCCGCCTTGCTCAACACGGTGTCCTGGTATCTGCCGACCATCCTGCTCGGTTTCTACTTCTCCCTCGATGTCGTGGGCTATTACGGATTCGGGTTCCGGATTCTCCAGATGCCGATGTACACGGTCGGGATCGCGGTCTCTCAGGTGTTCTTCCAGCGCGCGGCTCGGGCTCGGCGGGAAGGGAACCTTGGGCCCCTGGTGGAGTCGGTGTTCGAGCGGCTTGTCATCATAGGGCTCTTCCCCATGCTCATGTTGACCCTCGTTGGGCGCGAACTCTACGCGGTCGTTTTCGGCACGGAATGGGCCGAGGCGGGAACTTACACCGAGATCCTGGCCGTATGGGCGTTCTTCTGGTTTGTGTCCTCTCCCTTGAGTACGCTGATCAGCGTTCTCGAACGCCAGCGGTTCGGCCTCTGGTTCAATACGCTCCTGTTCGTTTCCCGCTTCGCTGTTCTGGTGGTGGGCGGGCGGACCGGTAACGCCCGTTTGACCCTACTTCTTCTTGCCGTGAGCGGGACCCTTATCTACATTTATCTCACGATGGATTTGATGGCTTCAGCCGGTGTTTCGCCATTCCGCGTCGCACGGACGGTCGCGTGGCAAGCGGTGTACTGGCTGCCTTTCGGAGCCGTGCAGTGGACTGCCGGTGAGCTGCTCGGGAGTCCGGCGGCAGTGGTGTCGGTGGCGGCCGCCCTGACCATCGTTCATGGCGCGTTCTTGTGGAAGAGGCACGGGCTCGCCCTGTTCCGAAATACGGGGAGCGCGCTTTCATGATCCCTGAGACGTTGCCCGAGAGCTTTTTCGACGCGCTGGGAAATCCGTTGGAGAATCCCTTCAGTGCGATCGACGATTATCGTTTCGAGATGACGGTTCGTCAATTGGGACCCGGCTCCGTTCTGGACGTGGGAGCATACTACGGTGATTTCCTGAAGCTCGCACGTAAAAGGGGACACGCCGTTCTGGGTACCGAGGTGAACGAGAAGCGCGTGGAACTCGTCAACGCGCTTCTCGGCGCGAACGTTGTTCGTATCGGGTTTCGAAACGCCGTTCTCGATACGTTTGATGATGCTTCGGTGGACAATGTCGTCTGTACCGAGGTCGTCGAACACGTTCCGGACAGAGAGGCGGCTGTGCACGAACTCTGCCGGGTCGCGCGGAGGCGCGTGATCATCACTGTTCCGTTCAGAGAGAAGCTCCAGCGGGTTCTGTGCGTTCATTGTTCGAAACACACGCCGCTGTGGGGACACTTTCATGCGTTCGATCTCGGGAGCTTTCACGACCTGGCGCCGGCAGGGTGGTCCGTGACGCACGAGCTGCCGCTGGCCAATAAGCTGGTCACTGCGCTGGTGAATCAGCTCCCTTTCCCGCGTTCCCGCGTCAGCGTTTCCGTAATTCGATGCCTCGACGCGATTGTTCCCGGGCCGGACCGCTGGTTGCTGGTTGTCCTTGAGCGGACGGAGTGAAACGTCAGGGATCCCGCGATCACTACGAACCTTTCCGGGCAGGTTCTGCCGAGGCTCCTTCGAGAACGAATCCAGTGATATCCCACGGTTCGACCGCGAGGCCGGCCGCGGTTCCGGCTGGCGTCACTTTTCGAGGCATCGATCCGAGATTCGGAGGCATCCACTTCTCTCGAGCCTTCTCCGCGACGACACTTCGCCATTCGAGGTGCCGGTTGAGTTCCGCCAGGCCCGTGTCGGTCGTGCTGAGTACCCGCATGTAAGCGATCCCGGCGGATCGAAGCGCGGCGAGCACCTGGTCGATGAGGCTTGGCGCGTCGCGCGGGTCTACGACGAGATAGTCGTCCAGGAACGCCACCGGTTGGTCCGCGGTGACGTTTATGCTCAGGATGGCAACCCCGGCCGGCGTCACGCTCCGCTGGTCGATCCACGCAAAATGCTGCCGGTGCGGGTTCTTCCAGAAGCGCCAGTCCAGATCGTCGGGGTCCCGCGCCGGCTGGATCGTTTCCCGATCGCGCGCTTCGGCCGCGACGCGAGAAACGGCGGAGGCGTCGCGGGCGAGTTCGGCATCGAGAAACCCAGCCGTCAGCAATCTTTGTGCGACGCCGTCCAACCCATCCCATCGGGCAGTCGCCCGATCGCCTCTCCGCTCCCTTTTCACGGCCGCCTTCGCGTAGAGGGAGAAGACCGATAGCTGGGAACGTAGGGACGTGGCAAGCAGGTACCAGCGCCATTCGACTGGATAGGAATATCCCATCGCCTTTCTAAGACGGATGGCCGTAGCCGGACCGAGAGTCGAAAATAACGCGTGATAGCGGACCTCGTACTCGGCGAGGAATCGCTGCTCGAATCGGGGATAGAGGAGAGCCGTCCGGAACCTGGGGAGAACCATCGTGTTCTCGGTCTTTCCGAAGAGAAGGTGTTCGGCTCCGCGCGCGAAGCGGAGGGGCATGATGCCGTGATGGCCGACCAACGTATTCCGCCCGGCATCGTCGATGTGTTCGATCAGGAAAACGTCGGCCGGCCCTGCGGGGGCCTCCATCCATTGCCACCGCCACTCGTCCGTCGTTCGACGTCGTCCGGTGACGGCGAGGTAGAGTCGATTGATCTCGTTTTCGTCTCCGGACTCGTACCTGCGCGCCTTGAAGCGCTCAGGCATTCACCCGTTGCTGAACGTAGTCGCGGATGTCGTTGAGCGTTTTCAGCTTTGCGAAATCAGCATCCGGGACATGGACACCGTATTGAATTTCCACTTGGGCCACGAGATTGAACACGTCGAGACTGTCGATCCCCAGGTCGGAAAAAGTGGCGTCCGCGTCGATTTCGCGACCACGCGTGTCGATTCCGGACTGCTCGACCAACTTGATGATCTGATTGTCATCCAACATCCGTCCGCTCCTTCTGGATCATGTTTGTTGCCCACGAAAGTCCAACCCCGAATCCGCAGATCAACACGCGGCCGTGGTCCCGGCGGGCGAGCTCCTTCTCGAGGAGAATCGGAATCGACGATGAGACCGTGTTCCCGGTCAATGCCATGTCGTTCACGAACCGGTCCGGGACTTCGGGAAAACGCCGTGCGATGGCTTCGACGATTGCGGCGCTTCCCTGGTGAACCACGTAGGCGTCGATATCGGAAGGCGTGAGCCCGCTCGCATCCAGCCACGCGGCAATCTGATCGGGAACGCGAATCGCGGCGAAATTGAAGACTTGCCGCCCATTGAGTCGTAGCGTGCCGCCGTCCACTTCGAGATGTTTCGATCCGTTGCCGTCCGTTTCGAGAAGGGGCTTCCCGAATTTCCAGTCGCCGTCCTCCGAGAGCCAGGTCGCCGTTGCCGCATCGCCGAACAACAAGGACGTCACGCGATCTCCGCGGTCGATGATCTTGGAGTAGGGATCGGCGGTCACCAGCACTCCGTTCCGAAGGCCCGCTTCCTGCATCAGTCCCCGGAGAAGGCTCAGGCCGTATACGAACCCGGAGCATCCGAGCGAGACGTCGAGAGCCGCGACGCGTGTCGGGAGCGCGAGCTTCCTGTGGACAATTGCGGCCGTGTGAGGAAGCCCGCTCCCGTCAGGGTTCTGTGTCACGACGACAAGGGCAGCGATGTCCTCGGGTCGCCGGGAGTTCTTTCGGAGAAGACACTCGACGGCCCGCACCGCCAGATCCGACGTCTCGTCCTGATCTTCCTTGATCGGAAGCCTCCGGGCACCGATCTTCGTTTCGATGAAGTGGCTGTCCTCGCCGAATCGGCGTCCCTGTTCGAAGTTGTCGATCGTCCGTTCCGGGATATAGCTGGCGATCGAATGAATGCCGATCATGGTCGACCTGCGATGAAGCGAATTTCTCCGACCTCTGCGGCGTCGATCATGATCCTGTTCCGGCTGAAAGCTCC